>JAYWAI010000432.1:0-3425 GCA_043782545.1 Acidimicrobiia bacterium | reverse complement strand
GTGTCACCAATCGGACAGGGTGTTGACCCGAGGTAATCTTTATTACTTCGCCGCGCTCGAGATCGTCGGCCATATTTCGGCCGTCAATCGATAGCGCAGCTGGACGTTCGCCAGCGTTTTCCAAGCGAACCGTAGAAGTTGGATCCAAAACAATTGAACGATCAAACAGCATATGCGGACTCACGGGCGTAAAAACTAAGGCTCGATGGATTGGCGACACAATCGGGCCGCGGGCCGATAGGGAGTAAGCCGTGGAGCCGGTTGGCGTCGCTACGATCAGACCATCGGCGGCGTAGGTGGCGAAGTATTCGTCGTCGAACGAAACCGCCAGCCGGACGGTATGGCCCAATCGGTTCTTTTCAACGACGGCTTCGTTGAGCGCCCGGTGCATGGTGCCTCGACATTCGATCGCCAACGTCATACGCTCCTCGACACCGAACGAGCCATCCAGCACGCGACCCAGCGCCGGGCGCAGTTCGCCTGGCTCGATGTGGGTGAGGTAACCCAGTTGACCAATATTGACGCCCAAAATTGGCGTGCCGGCATCGCCGGCGTACTGCACCGAGCGAAGCATCGTGCCATCTCCGCCAAGACTCACCATCACGTCAACATCGCCGCTCAACGCGGACTCATCGACACCTAGGTAGCCAAGTTGCGATACGTCGGCATCGTCTCCGGGAAGTACGACTGAGTGCCCGGCAGATTGGAGCCATTCGGCGCTCTCGCGTGCCAACTCGTGCGCCAACGGCCGATTGTGATGAACAACAATGGCGATCTTCACGCGGCGACGCCCGGAGCTGAGAGCCACAATAAATATTCGACGTTGCCTTCAGTGCCGGTAATTGGCGATGTCATCACGCCATGTATTGTGGCACCTCGAACTACGTACGCATCGACTACCCGTTCTAGCGCGGCCTGACGTTCGCTTTCGTCGGTCACAATGCCGCGCCCGCGCGATACCACTGCCCGCCCCGCTTCGAATTGGGGCTTGACCAACAGAATTGCCGTCGCGTGAGGCGCACACGCCGCCAGCACATGTGGAGCGACCGTCACCAGCGAGATGAACGACAGGTCGCCCACGACAAAAGGATACGGACCAGCAGCAGCCGACGCCGCTAGATCGCGCACGTGGAGACGCTCAAAACTTTGTACTAAAGGATGCGCCGAGATGCGTTCGTGTAGTTGCCCGAAACCCACGTCAATTGAGGTGACGTTGGCCGCATCATGCTGCAGCAGGCAATCGGTAAACCCGCCCGTCGAGGCACCAATATCGAGGCATCGCAGGCCCGCCGGCGACAGACCGAAGTGATCCAAAGCGCCCAACAATTTGAGGCCGCCACGAGATACGAAACGAGCCGGTGGTGCAGTTAGCACCACCGGCTCAGAATCATCAACTTGTCGAGACGCCTTGCTCGCAATGGCGCCGCTGACCAACACGTGGCCATCGGCAATCAGCGTTTGCGCCGCATCACGGCTAGGCGCCATGCCGCGACGCACCAATTCAAGATCGAGACGTCGACGCATTCCTGAACACTAACCAGAGGGTGTCATATTCAGTCGCGAACGCGCCGGGCTCGGCTCGAAGTGGGTGGACTACTTGACGGCCTTTTTGGCCGCTGGCTTACGTGCGGCGGCCGGCTTGGGGGCTGCAGGCTTCTTGGCGACCGGCTTGGCAGCCACCTGGGCGACTGGTTTGGCGGCTGGCTTGGGAGCTGACGTGGTAGTGGCTTTCGGAGCGGCCTTTGAGGTCAGCGCGTCGACGCGAGCTTCGAGTTTCGCGATGTCGGCCTGGGTAGCGAAACCAACGCGAGCCAATTGACGCTCTACCTCGGTTTCAATAAGGCCACGCACGTGATCGGCTTGCTCTTTACTCTTGGTCACAAACTCGCCAGCTTGCTCTTTGCTCTTATTCATGAATTCGCCAGCTTGCTCTTTGCCTTTGGTCATGAACTCGGCAGCCAATTTCTGGGCGGCGGCCGTTGACTTCTCGGTGGCTTTGAGCAACTTGCGGAGGGTGTCAGTTTGGGAAGACATCGGGGGGATCTCCAGGGGTATTTGTCGGGCCTCGTGCCCGACTGCTTGCAAAAGTTAGCACCCAGCAAGCAGTGTCGCAACCATCTCGGCCAAATTTTCGCTCACCAACGTGGGCGATGGCGTCACCGGAAGGTCGCTACGGCGTGTCACGCCGCTGAGCACCAGACCGAATGATGCACCCAGTGTCGCCGCAAATTGGCCGTCGGTATCGGGGCGATCCCCGATCATCCAGGCAACTTTCGATCCAGCTACCGACTCTACGTAATCAGCCATCGGGCGATACGGCTTGCCCGTCACGAGCGGTACGACACCTGCCCCGGTTGACACGGCCGCCAGAATCGAGCCACCGCCGGGAATTGGCCCACTGGGCGTTGGATAGGTGGCGTCATCATTCGTGCCAATCAGACGAGCCCCGCGGCGTATTGCCACGGCACCGACCCGCAAGCGCTCATAGTCGAAATTGCGGTGAAAGCCGACCATCACTGCGTCCACGACGGGCGGTTCATTGGCACCGATATCACCGGCGTCGATGGCTTGGATACCTCGTGCGGCAAGGGCTTCGAACACGCCGGGCCCACCGAGCACGAGTACGCGTTCGCCGGGGTGTACGGCCTGTGCTCCGGCCATGGCCGACGTGACCACGTCGCCGAGCGCCGGTATTCCGTGACGCGCCAATTTGGCTTCGACGTCTCGGACCCGAACGGAAGAATTGTTGGTGGCAAAGAGCACGCGAACCCCGGCGTCGCGAGCTGAAGCAACGGCCGTGGCAGCTCCGGCAATGGGATCGTCGCCCAACCACACCACGCCATCGAGATCCAGCGCCCAAACGGAGTTCTTCATCGTCACTTTTGTAGTTTCTCAGGTATGCCTCGCTTTGAGCCGTTCACCGGTATTCACTACAGCCCGTCGATTGATGCCAATGCGGTCGTGGCACCGCCCTACGACGTGTTGTCGGCCGCTGATCGACAGGGCCTCGCTCGTCGCAGCGTCAACAACATCGTGCACATTGATGTGCCTGACCCGGCGCTTGGGGACGCCTGGTACGCCCAGGCGGCCGACACAATGCAGCAATGGCTGGCCGACGGCATTTTGGTGCAGGACTCCACCCCCAGTCTGTATCTGTACCGCATGGCGTTCGCCGACGTGGCGGGAGCGCCGCGCCACGTGGTGGGCGTGATTGGAGGCCTTGAAGTCGTACCAAGCGGTCTAGGCGATGTGTTGCCGCATGAGGAAACCACGCCGAAGGACAAGACGGACCGCTACGACCTCACAGCGGCCACGCACGCCAACCTTTCGCCGGTGTGGGGCCTCTCGCTCACTTCGGGACTATCGGGGCTCCTCGAGGCTTCTGGCGACCTCATTGGCGAAGTCACCGTGGACGCTGTAACCCA
>JAYWAI010000431.1:0-23931 GCA_043782545.1 Acidimicrobiia bacterium | reverse complement strand
CGCGTCTCGCCCGTCGATGTCGGGCACAAACGGTGCCGACCCCGTGGCGATGACGGCGACGTCATATTTTCCAACCTCGCCCGACGACAAAATGGCCTTGCGCGAACCTCGTTCGAGGCGGTCAACCGTGACGCCTCCCACGAATCTGATCCCGTGCTGCTCGACCCATTCACGCGTGGTCAGCGCCAGCAATCCAGGATCGCTCGTGAACGCATCAGTGAGGTGAACGCGGTCGTAAGCCAACTCTGGCTCCTCACCCACCACAACAATGGCGTGGGTGTCCTGAAGCCCATGTTCGACGGCGGCTTCCAGGAAGCGCTGGCCGACCATGCCGTGCCCGATAAGGAGCAGTGTCGGTTTCACGCGGCACGCTCGCCTTCAATACTCAACAGGTCCATAAGGCGCTCCTGAATACTGCGGAATTGCGGCGAATCCAATACCGAAACGCGGTCTCGTGGCCGCGGGATGTCAACGGTGATGATGTCCAAGATGCTGGGGTTGGGCGGGTTCGACATCACCACAATGCGGTCGCTCAACAGGATTGCTTCATCGATGCCGTGGGTCACCATCACCACAATTTCTGTGGAGCTTTCTGATTGCCACAACTCGATAAGTTGGCCCTGCAGCCGAGCGCGGGTAAGCGCATCTAAAGCTCCGAACGGCTCGTCAAGCAGCAGCACGCGCGGCTCTACAGCGAAGGCACGCGCCACCGCGCAACGTTGCTGCATACCGCCTGACACCTGGGCCGGACGCTTGTTGCGGTGCTCCCACAGGCCCACGGCCGTGAGGTACTTTTCCACGACCGTGTCGCGATGTTGACGAGTCCATTCCGGGCGAGCAGCGGCCACTGCGACAGCCACATTTTGTTCCAACGACAACCTTGGCAACAGCGAATAATTTTGGAACACCATGGCCCGATCAGGGCCCGCTCCGGTGATCGATACGCCGTCCAGAATGACCACGCCCGCTTGCGGTGCGCTGAGTCCGCCAGCGATCGACAGCAACGTCGACTTGCCGCATCCAGAATGACCAATGAGCGACACAAATTCGCCCTGCTGGACTTCCAAATCAACACCGCGCAAGACGTGTTGCACTGAGCCTTTGTGCGGGTATGTCTTGTGCACGTTGTGAATTTGCAGCGTCATGGCCGGGCCTCCGTCGGCGTGACGATCCGCGACAACTTGAGAAAGATGAGGTCCAGGATGAGACCGGTCGCCCCGATCAGAATCACGCTGGCTGTGACCTTGGCCATGTTGCCGGCGTTGTACACCGTCCATACGTAGTTGCCGATGCCGGTCTTGCCGCTCATCATTTCGACAGCCACAATCACCATCCACGCAGTACCCATCGAGAGCCGTAAACCGGTCACAATCGATGGCAGCGTGTGTGGCATCACGATGTGGCGCACGTACGCCGCTCGCTTGAGATGAAATACCTTGGCCACGTTGCGCTGATCACTCGGTACCGACGACGCTCCCGCGGCCGTGTTGAGCACAATTGGCCACAAGCCAGTGAGACAGATCACCCATACCGAAGCCTTGCCCGCATTGGTGAACACGATGAGCAAAAGTGGGTACCACGCCAGCGGAGAGACCGGTCGGAGGAATTGCACGATCGGGTTCGCAGCCTTCCAAGTACGAGCGCTGGAGCCCATGGCTAAGCCGAGCGGCACGCCCAACAGCACAGCCAGTCCGAATCCAGAAAACACACGCGTGAGGGAGGCCATGAGCTGGAGAAGGATGCCTTGATCGCCAGCTCCCCCATCATGAAAGCCATGGGCCACAAGGGCCTGCAACTCGCGAAGCGTGTCGGTGGGCGTGGGCAGGTCGGCCACTTGTGAGCAACCGATGTACCACAGCGCGACCAATACGGCCACGCCAACCATCGCCAATCCGAGTGTCGAACCGGTCTTTTTCAACCAAGGGTTCGAAAGTCCCGCCGGAATAAATTCCGCCGAACTCTGAAACGACACCGTGGGAGTCGGCAACACTGGCGTCAGCATGGTCATGCTGCCACGCCTCGAGCGGCTTCAGCTTCGGGTTTCACGGGATCGAAGGTCACCTTGTCAAGGCGGATCTCAAATGGCTTGCCTTCGTCGGTGGGCAGAGCCACACCTTCCGCCGTGGCAACTTTGGCGTACAAGTCGCTGAGCACGAGCGTGTCGGCCAACTTGGCGTAGTCGGGAGCTTGCTTGAGCATGCCGAACCGCTGGTACTGGGTCATGGCCCAAATGAGGTGTGATTTGCGGGGCATGTTGGTTTCGCCGTCGCGGAAGAACTGCATCTGCTCGCCCTTGAAATCCTTGGTGCCGAGCCCAGCACCGAGGTCGTACACGCCGGTGAGACGCCCCCGAATATCGTCAGGTTTAGCATTCACGTACTTCTCGACACCGAGGGTGTCAGCGGCTTTTGAACGGTTGGCCACGTCGTCGAGCCACCTGCTAGACGTGAGGATCGCAGCCATCACATCAGCGAGTGCCTCGTCGGTTTGGGCGGCGAATTTGCTCGTGGCCACGAGCGCCTTCTCAGGATGGTTGAGCCACAGATCTTGGGTGGCCAAGGTGGTGAAGCCAATACCCTTTGAGACCGCAGTGGCGTTCCACGGCTCGCCAACGCAGAAGCCCTTAACGTTGCCAACTGTCATGTTTTGCACCATTTGGGGCGGTGGCACAGGCCCAATCTTGAGTTTGGAACCGTCCACGCCACAGGCTGCCAACCAGTACCGCAGCCACAAATCGTGAGTGCCTCCTGGGAACGTCATCGCGAATTCGGGGGCGTTGGCCGAGGCTACGAGTGCCTTGGCCTTGGTGAGATCGCCATAACCAACACTGGCGAACTCCTTAGCCAGCGTGATGGCCTGACCGTTGTTGCTCAGAATCATGGCGATCTTGAGATCAGTTGAGCCGTTGCCGCCGACTTTGGTGGCTACGGCGAGCGGCATCGTGTACAAGCAGTGGGCCGCATCGATCTGCCCGGTGAGCAGGGCGTCACGGAGCGCGGGCCACGATGCTTGTTTCACAAGCTCTACGTCGAGGCTGCGTTCGGTGAAGTACCCGAGCTCCTTAGCCATGATTATCGACGCCGAGTCGGTCAGTGCAATGAAGCCGATCTTGACTTTGCGCAGTGGCTTCTTCACGCCTGTGGTTGTGGCCCCGCCAGTTGTCGGAGCACCCGACGTAGTAGTGCTCGCCGTCGTGCTCGATGAGCTGCAGGCAGCCAACGCTCCCGACACCAGGGGAACTCCAGCGGATGCGGCCATGACTTTGAGAAATTGACGTCGTTGCATGGCGAGCACACTAAGGATCGATTTTTAGGGGGCAGTTTCGATCGCGATAACGCCCGATGACAGTCCCCTCTCTGCGTTGCAATGCCGTTGTGAGCAATTGTTCACACTCGTTAACAATCGGTTCGACCAGGGTTCAAAAACGTGGTAGATCTTGCCTCCACATGAAAATGCAGATCGTTCGAAATGTTCCATCGTCGCTTCCATCGACAGACGATCACCCGTACCGCACGGGCGCGTGGCGTCCCAATCTGGTGGAATACGACGCGTGGGACCTCGATGTGTCTGGCGCAATTCCTGCGGATCTGTGCGGCACCTATCTGCGTAACACCGAAAATCCGATCCATGATTCGATCGGGCGCTATCACCCATTTGATGGCGATGGCATGTTGCATTCGATGACATTCGGGAATGGCTCCGCCCGCTACGCCAATCGAATGATCAACACGCAAGGTCTCGCCGCCGAGAACGAGGCCGGGCATGCGCTCTGGCCCGGCCTGGCTGAAAACCCCGCCAAAGCCCTACGTCCCAACGGTTGGGGTGCGCGAGGGCATATGAAAGATGCCTCGAGTACCGACGTCGTCGTGCATGGTGGCGTGGCAAAAACCAGCTTCTACCAGTGCGGTGATCTGTACTTGCTCGATCCGGTAACGCTGGCCGACCAGGGCCGTGAATCTTGGAGCGGGGCATTCCCCGCCGAGGGTGTTTCGGCCCACACGAAAGTCGACATACACACCGGCGAGATGTTGTTTTTCAACTACAGCAAACACGCTCCATACATGAACTACGGGGTAGTGGACGCCCACCATCAACTCGTGCACTACACCCCGATTCCCCTGCCCGGGCCACGCCTTCCCCACGACATGGCCTTCACCACCAACTACGCCATTTTGAACGACTGCCCCATGTTTTGGGATCCAGATCTGTTGACGCGTGACGTGCACGCCGTGCGATATTTCCCAGACTTGCCGACCCGATTCGCCATAATTCCTCGCCGAGGCACCGCCGTCGACGTGCGATGGTTTGAGGCAGCGCCGACGTACGTGTTGCACTGGATCAACGCCTTCGAAGACGGCGACGACGTCGTTCTTGACGGCTATTTTCAAGATCAACCGTCGCCGGCATCGCGTCAGGGTGACGGAGCATTTGAACATTTGTTTCGTTTCGTGGCGCTGGACCGCATGGAAACTCGACCCCATCGCTGGCGCTTCAACATGCGCACCGGTGCCGTCACCGAGCACCACCTCGATGACCGCATTCAGGAATTTGGCATGATAAACAATCGCGTCGCCGGGCTGCCGTATCGCTATTCCTACGCCGTCACCGGCAAGCCAGGATGGTTTCTGTTCAACGGTTTGGTGAAGTTCGACGCCGCTGCCGGTCGAGTAATCGACGAATACAAATTTGACAACGGCGTGTTTGCCAGCGAGGCACCGTTCGCTCCCCGCACTGGCTCAACGAGCGAAGACGACGGCTACCTCGTGACCTTCATCACCGACACGAATCGCGACTGTTCAGAGTGCCTCATCTTCGACGCCCAGGCGCTGTCAGCAGGGCCAGTCGCCCGGGTTGCGTTGCCAGAACGCATTTGCAGTGGCACACATTCCTGGTTCGAACCAGCAGCCCCATAGGTGTTTGCAGAGACTTACCGTTCTGTCACTGCGGTCATGGTTGGACTTAACATCCGTGTTCGATACTGATGTCACGAAACAACAACCGGTTGCTTCGATATTGAAAGGAACACACTATGAGTGACATCAAATCAAAGCGCAGTTGGCTCATCGCCACCGCCGCCGGAGCCGCAGGGCTCGTCATTGGTTTCGCAGGAATTTCGTCAGCGTCACCGAGTGTTGCTGGACTCAAGTCAGCAACAGTCGCAGTCGCTGCCGACACCACTGTGACCACGCCGGTTTCGACCGACACGACCGCAGCCCCCGTCACCAACCTGGATGGCAGCACTACTCCCGCAGCCGCCGCGCCCGTTGATTCAGCCGCACATCAAGCCGAAGAGACCGCCGAGCAAGCAACGCTCATTGCCCAAGCCAAGGTGTCTGACGCCGATGCCCGCGCCGCAGCGTTGGTAGCCAAACCCGGCACTGTGACATCGTCGAAACTCGACGAGGCCCACGGTGCCACCGGTACTGTTGTGTGGAAAGTCGAAATTACGACTGCGACTGGGTTTGCTGACGTGAACGTCGACGCCGTCACCGGCAAGGTGCTCGACTCCCACGATGAAACCGCCGAGAACCAAGGTGGCCCGGGCATGGGCGGCCACGGCGGCAAGGGCCGACCAAACGACCATGATGCCAATGACGCAGCCGAGACCAGTGGTACAGCAACGACCACACCGGCAGCCGCCAACGCATAACCCACGTTTCGGGGGGCGGTAGGGACTTCTCCCTTCCCTGCCGCCCCCGGAACTCCTGGGTAAGATTGCCCCAATGGCTTCAAATTGGCAGTTCTCATCAAGCGGATGGCGTAGTCCAACCAATCCGTGGTTTCGCGTCGGCACCGTTGAGGTAACGACCACTGTTCTCGTCACCGCTATTGGGGTGGCGAGCATGTTTATTTGGGCGGCCGACTCGACGCTTTTCAGCCACTTCTACTTCAGCACCACACTGGTGCGCGACGGGGAATTGTGGCGGCTCGTGACCTGGCCTCTCATCAATGCGCCGTCCTTCTTGTCGGCCTACACAGTGGCCATATTTTTTTTCATTGGACGTCAAATCGAATCGCTGGTGGGCCGCAACCGTTTCCTTTGGTTTCTGGCCGCCATGGTCATCATCCCGAGTGCCCTCATCAGCGCGTTCAGCGCACTAGCGACCGACAACCTCAACGCCGGCGAGGCGGGCCTGGCACTCCTAACTACCGGCACGTTTGCGGCGTTAGTTGCTCATCAACCGTTTGCTCGATGGTTTTTTAACATCCAATTTTGGGTCATCGGTTGTGTATTTCTCGGGGTGGAAGTGTTGCAGCTGTTGGGCTTGCGGGCCTATGGCCAACTGCTCTTTACGCTCATGGTCGTCGCCACATCGTTAACGATCATGCGGTCGTGGGGGTTTGCAGAAGATGCAAAATTCATCCCCAAACTCGCCAGCTTCGGGTCGCCTTCTCCTCGCACTCCCAAAGCGAAAATCGCCCGCAGCCGCGGCCCACGAAAGGGGGGCAACAACGTCACCACCGGGCCGTGGACCGCCTCAGAATCGTCGCGCTGGGCCGACCAAGCACAACTCGACGCGCTACTCGACAAGGTCGGCGAGCGCGGTCTCGACGGGCTATCGGCCGCCGAACGAAAACAACTTGACGATCTCAGCAGGAAGATGCGTGGCAGCTCATGACCATCTCACTCTCGGTCGCTCTCCCACCCGCACCAGACTCGCCAGAGCTGGCTCGCGTCGCCGAACAACTTGGTTACGAGCGCGCCTGGTTCTACGACACCCCTGCGTTACAACTCGATGTTTGGATGGCCATGGCGTTGAGTGCTGAGCGCACCAGCACCATTGGCTTGGGCCCGGCCGTCATCGTGCCCAGCTTGCGGCATCCGCTTGTCACCGCCAGCGCCATTGGGTCACTTGAGACGCTCGCCGCCGGACGCACCGCTTACGCCGTCGGTACCGGTTTCACCGGGCGGCGAGCCCTCGGACTTAAGCCTTTGAAGTGGGCCGACGTAGTGACCTACGTGCGTCAAGTGCAAGCGCTCCTACGCGGCGACGCCATCGAATACGGCGGCGCCATGATTGCCATGATTCACGGCACCACCCAAGCACCACCCTTACCGATTGAGGTGCCATGGCTCCTCGGTGCCAATGGCCCCAAGGGTTTAGCGGCAGCCACCGAAATGGGTGTTGGTGTCTTTACCACTAGCCCGACGGCAGGATTCGAATGGTCAGCTTTGCTGTCGTTTGGCACCGTGGTCGACGAGGGTGAAGACGTTACGTCAGGTCGCGTGATCGAGGCCGCTGGGCCAGGTGCTGTGGTTGCCTACCACGCGTTGTACGAACAGAAACATCCAATGCTGGCCCAGTTCCCAGGGGCGTCGCAGTGGATAGAGGCCATCGAGCAGGTCCCAGAACCGCTACGTCATCTCGAAACCCATCGTGGTCATCTCACGGAACTCAACCCAGCCGACCGACTGGTAATGACGGGAGAATTGGCGGTGGCGTTGAGCCGAAGCGGTAACGCCTCCGCGTGGCGAGACCGTGTCGCTGCTGCGGCTGATGCTGGCACCACCGAATTCGTCTATCAGCCAGCCGGCCCCGATCCCCGCAGGGAGATCGAAGCCTTTATCGCCGCCGTTCGCGGCTAAGCGCCGCTAGTTCGCCGGTTCAAGAACGACGACAGGAATTTCGCGGGTCGTGGCTTTTTCGTACCCGTCGAATTGCGGATAAGCCAGCTTTTGCGCCGTCCAGAGTTTCTCGCGTTCAGCGCCTTGCGCCACCCGTGCGGTCATGGTTTCGGTGCGGTCGCCCAGCTCGACTTTGACTGTCGAATTGGCCAGTACGTTGTGGTACCAGTCGGGATGCGAAGGTGCTCCACCTTTTGACGCAAAAATAACCGGCCCGTTTTCGCCATGAAGGCACATGAGTGGGTTCTCACGTTCGAGACCGGACTTAGCGCCAGTGGTATGCAAAATCAGCATCGGGGCACCTTCAAATGGGCCGCCGACCTTGCCGGCATTGGCTCGAAATTCGGCCATGATGCCGTTGTTCCAATCATTCATTTCACTCATGTGGGGTCCTCTCAAGATAAGCCTTGCACCGTGGCGGTCGTGACACGATGCGACACTCGGTCGAGCCAAGACTACCGTATCGAAATCGGACCGCAACACCGATAGTTCGGTTTTCAACCACTCCTGCAGCCCCCAGAAAAGCGAAAGAGGCACCGTGAAATATCGCAAACTTGGCCCAACTGGCTTGGACGTTTCGCAGCTTTGCCTGGGCTGCATGAGCTTCGGCGAGCCGACGCGAGGCAATCATGCGTGGACGCTGGATGAGGCCGCCAGCCGTCCGTTCATCAAGCAGGCCCTTGAAGCGGGCATCAACTTTTTCGATACTGCCAATGCCTACTCCGATGGCTCGAGCGAGGAAATCGTGGGACGGGCGCTGGCCGACTTTGCCGACCGTGACGAGGTCGTGGTAGCCACCAAGGTGTACATGCCGATGCATCAAGGGCCCAATGGCATGGGATTGAGCCGCAAGTCAATATTCGCGCAACTCGACGCCAGTCTGAAGCGGCTCAACATGGATTACGTCGATCTATATCAAATCCATCGGTGGGATGGTCGCACGCCGATCGAAGAAACCATGGTTGCACTTAACGACGTGGTTCGGTCGGGCAAAGTGCGTTACATCGGGGCGTCATCGATGTTTGCCTGGCAGTTTTCCAAGGCTCAATTTGTGGCCGAGCGCCAAGGGGGTGCGAAATTTATCTCGATGCAGAACCATCTCAACTTGCTGTATCGGGAAGAAGAACGCGAGATGTTGCCGCTGTGCGCCGACTTGGGCGTTGGCGTGATTCCGTGGAGCCCGCTGGCCCGTGGCCGCCTCACCCGTGATCTCGGCACCGTCACGCCCCGTGCCGACACCGACGTGTTTGGCCGCACGTTGTATGACGGCAGTGAGGAACGCATCATCGACGAAGTGGCACGGATCGCCGCTGAGCGCGGCGTTTCGCGCGCTCAAGTTGCACTCGCTTGGGTGTCACAAAAGTCGACCGTGACCGCGCCAATTGTGGGCGTGTCCAAACAACACCATCTCGACGACGCACTTGCTTCCCTCAGCGTCAAACTCACCCCCGACGAGGCGGCCGCTCTCGAAGCGCCGTACCGCCCGCAAGCTGTTTCCGGCCACATTTAGCCGGCCGTCACACCCACGGGAACGCCGACCGCACGACCGTCCTTGTCAAGCACCCGTACATTAGTGATCGCGTTCCACACCACATGGTCTGTCAGCGGAACCGTCGTGGGGGCGTATTGTCAGCCGAGATCTCCAGCAGCTGCACCTTAAAGAGCGGATAACCAGGATCGGAAATGAGCGTCACTGACCCAATGATGTTGGCGCCTTTCACAACATCGACATGCGGAACATCTAGCGACACCATGGCCACCGCGACAGAGGCGTCCCGTCGCTGGGTTCGGCAACTATTTCTTCGCCTTCTTCACCACCCGTTTGGGCCCGACTGATGAAGCGACATGCTGGGCGGCGAAGGCGTCGGCGGCCAAGCGCAGCGCTTTCGCCAGCGCGGCATCGACTACGGCATGCGCCAAGGGTGCTAAAGCTTCGACGGCAGTGGTAATCGACTTGGAGTCGCGGCGTTGCAGGTCTGGCCACAGATGCGTTTCGAAGAGATCGGTGAATCGTTCGGCCATGGCCTGCGCGTCTGACTGAAGTTGTTCGTAATTATCGAGTACCGCATCGGCTGGCACACCCCTCGCCAACAGGTCCGCACCAACCGCCAAGAAGCGAGCGTCGGGCACGATCACCTTGTCACCACTGATCTCGATGAGGCCGAGCCCGATGACGCGCAACACAACGTCTTGACTCAGCGCCATTCCACCTAGCCGCGCCACAAGCTCGTCGAAGGTCAACACCAGCGGCGCCGCGGCTTGCCAGGTACGCAATCCCAACAAATCGGGCAAGCTGCCGCCAGCATCCCACCCGTCAAGCAGCTCTTTGATGCCGTTGAGCGAGAACCCACGGTCTTGCAGCTGGTCGATCAAACCCAGCCGCGCCAAGTGGGACTCGTTGTAGAACGCCGCTCGGCCTTCGCGACGCGGTGCAGCCAGCAAACCTTTCGCCTGGTACATACGGACGGTTGAGGTCAGCGAGTGTGCTCGTTGCGCCAACTCATCAACACCGAATTCGAGTGCTTTAGATTCCACGCCGACAGTCTACGAAATTATTGTCTTAATATTTACTATCACAACATCCCCGGGGACCCGATTCCGGTTCAGACTCCGGCGCCCGGTCCGGCCGCATTTCTCACGTCCCAGTGTGCCCAAACCAAAAATGGTTGGTTGTCGCTCATAAGCGTGTGGATCATCCTGCTCTCAGCGGGTTACCGAATCATCGTGGTTACGGATCGTCGAATCATCGTGTGCAAAAGCGGCCGACTCAAAGTCACGGGATTCAAAGAGGTACTCGCTGAACTGCCTCGATCAACAAAATTAGGCCCGCCGTCCGGCATCTGGTACCGATGCAACACGCTCAACGAACCCATCTATTTTCACAAGCGTTTTCACAAAGATATCGAAAGCGCCGACGCAGTCCCCAGCGTGTAACTAGCGAGGCCACGCAACCTTTCCGGCCGCGACGGTTGTCAGCACGTGATCGCTGCACAGGTCACCGAGTACGTCTTTGAGCGGCGCATCCAGAATGACAAGATCGGCTCGACCACCAATAGCGAGTGAGCGCGCCGCGCCGCCGGGAGTGTCGGGCCATGTGAGAAACATTTTCATGGCGCTCGTGCGTGACACGCGTTCACCTGCGCCGAGGACCGCTCCGTTGGCCGTCATTCGTGTGACGGCCGAATTCATTGCCCGCCAAGGGTCGGGATGACCAAACGGCGCATCGGTACTTCCAGCGACCGGGACGCCCGCGGCCACCAACGTTCCACAACGCCACAAGTCATCATGATCGTCGATTGGCACTTCGGCCAGGTAGGTGTCACCGCGTTCGACAATGAAACTGGGCTGAGTCACGACCGTCAACCCGAGCTCTTTGATCGATGCAAAAAGTTCGACAGGAATGACGGCTCCGTGTTCGATCCGGTCGCCATTGATAGCGCCCGTGTCGGCCCACGCGGCTAGCGCCAACACGAGGGCCTCGCGCGTCACACAATGCACCGCTACTGGACGACCCACGTTGTGCGCTCGTTGCATGGATGCGGCAAGATCATCAATCGACGGCAATTCGTGGTCGCCGATCACTATTTTCGCCGGTCCACGGGTCAACTCTGGCACGGCATCTCCGGGCAAATCGACCGCGCCGGTAATCATGACGTCGAGATCAAACGACCCGCTCCTCACCGCGTCCGCCAGCGGTCTGTAGGCCTCCGGATTGACGGTTGGCGTGAGGTCAGTCACACCTGTCACGCCGTAGCGGGCTAGCTCTGAGGCCACCGACCGCAGGTCGATCAATGTCGCTGGTACCCGACCGACCAGCGCTTCATCGCATCGAATGAGTTCGCCGGTCAATTCGCCGCTCTCGGTGCGCACAACGCCCGGATGATCCAAGTGCGCAATATCGGCACGTTGCATTGCCAACGAATTCATGATCCACATCGCGCCGCTGCGATGCATGACACGCACCGGCACGTCCCTCACGATGTTGTCGAGCACGTGCCGATCCAACGGCCCAGCCACAGATTCGTGGTATCCGCTGGCCCGCACCCAATCGGTAGTGGCCGCTGCGGCGCGCAATACCGTATAAAATTCGTGATGCGATGAGACCTCGGGCGGCCCAACGCGCACCGATTGGCGGTCGGCGGCTAGCGCCATGAGATGAATGTGATGATCATGCAACCCTGGAATCACGGCCGCACCAAGCGCATCGAATTCGGCGTACGGTGCCCGGCCCAAACCTCGACGGATTCGGGCCACGTCCAAGCGGCCAATGCGCTGTATCCGATCGCCCGCAACGTGCATGTCGACGAGACGACCGCCCACATCAGCATTTCGAATCACCACTGTTGTCATCGGCGTCGTCGCCATTTACCTTGCCTCTCGCATACGTCATCGTTCGTATTTTCGATGCCTGTAGTGTGCAACATGTGGACGCCCTAGCTCGATTGTTGCGCGACGCGCCGTCACTAACTGACGGCTCGGTGACAGCTCTGTGGGCTCGATCCGGAATCGATCACCTCGTCGGGCACGACTCCGAGTCGCCTCGGATTCCCGCCGCGGCGATTGGAATTACGAGCCTCGTAAGCGTTTGCGAACGCGTTCTGGGCCAACGCTGCAGCGAGTATCTCGGGCAACGGGCCGCCATCAATCAGGCGCGTCATCGCGGCCAAACGAGTTGTGGCGGCGCCTCGAGGCTGTTGGCCACTCGCGACGGATGGGTGTGCCTGTCGCTGGCCCGAGCCGACGATGTTGCCATGCTGCCCGCATTGCTGTGCCCCCTCCTCCCCATCATCGAGATGGACTCGCTCGTGTTTCGCGAGTGCGCTGCGCTCGATGAAGTATTCGACGCGATCGCTCCACTCGTCGGATCCGTTGAAGCGAGCGACCTCGTCAGCCAAGCAGCCCTGTTGGGAATGGCGTGCTCACGCGTTGGCGAGATCACGACACACAGCATCGGCATCGACGCGCGACAGATTGCTTTAGGAGTGGGTCCCACCGCGCCGCGAACGCTGATAGATCTCTCCAGCATGTGGGCCGGTCCACTGTGCGCAAAGCTCGTGGGCGATTGTTGTCGGGTGGCAGTCACGAAGGTCGAGAGCACATCGCGCCCCGATGGTGCCCGAATTGGGCCGCGCCAGTTTTGGGATTCTCTGCATGCAGGACACTCTCACGTGAGCATCGATTTCGCTACCGCCGCCGGAAGAACACAACTGCGAGAACTTATCGCGGTAGCCGACATCGTGGTCGAAGGATCACGCCCACGAGCCCTCCAACAGCTCGGCATCGATCGCGAAGAACTGGTGGCCGATTACCCCAAACTGTGGCTCACCATTGCGGGCTACCCGCGCTCCGCTGGCACCGATCGCGCTGCGTTCGGCGACGACGCTGCGGCGGCCGGAGGCCTCGTCACGTGGCTAGCCGGCACGCCCATGTTCTTGGGCGATGCGTTGGCAGATCCGCTCACCGGAATTGCCGGTGCAGCGGCTCTCGTCGACTGCATCAACCTCGGCGGCTCGTGGATTCTGGACGCCGCAATGAGTGCCATTTGCGCTCACGCCCACGACATTGGTCAGGGTCACCAATGAGCGACATCAAAGGTTTTACTACCGCAGAACTGTACGACGCTGTGCACTTTGGCACCCTGACATCAGACGCAGCGCGCACGCCAGGACTCATGGCCGTGATCGACAACCCCACCGCCACAAGAGCTGAATTGCGTCGAGCCATTGCGGCCACCCGGCACCTTCCCGCGACCATCATTACGACAACGAATGTCGCGCAAAACTGCACCGAACCAGCACTCCTCAACGAACTCGTGGACGTCGTGGCCGACGATTTGAGCGCCATCATTCCAACGATTTTGCGCAATCCGGTTGCGGCAACTGCTGGTGTGCTGCTGATGCGAAGCTTCTCACCACGACAATCGGTCCAGCAAGGTCTGATCGCGGAATCCACCACCTATTCGCTGTTGCAAACCGGCGTTGAATTTCAGACATGGCGAAACAACACACCAGTCCGACCTCGCCCCAGCGGCGAGCATCCAGTCGTCGCCACCCGACGAGACAGCACATTGAGTGTCACACTCAATCGCCCACACGTCCGCAACGCTCTCGACACAACGACACTGCAGCAAATGTGTGAAGGCTTCATGGTCGCCGTTGCCGACCACAGGATCAAGCGCGTCGAGTTGCGCGGCAACGGGCCTTCATTTTGCAGCGGCGGCGATCTCGATGACTTCGGCAATTTTGATAACCCGAGCACGGCTCACTTCGTGCGTCTGGCCAGAAGCCCAGCCCGCTTGGCCTGGGAGCTGCGTAATCGATTGCACGCATTTGTCCATGGGGCATGCGCAGGCTCGGGGGTCGAAATTCCGGCCTTCGCTCATCATGTCGTTGCCGACCCGAGCACGACGTTTCGTTTGCCTGAAGTCGGAATAGGGCTCATTCCCGGCGCCGGTGGCACGGTGAGTGTGGCCAGGCGCATTGGCCGACTTAAGACAAATCTGATGATGCTCACCGGGTTGCCGATCGACGCCCCGACCGCTCTATCGTGGGGCCTCGTCGACGAGATCAACCCGGTTGAACGCGGCGACCATCCATAGTTTCAAATAAATAGGTCAATATTTGTTATGTTCGTCGAACCCAAGGAGCGTTAACCATGCAACTCAAGCCCGGCACTCGTTTGCAAAGCCAAGCCTGCGACACCCAAGCCATTGTCGTGCGCGCTCCCGCCGGCGACGTTGACGTTCGCTGTGGAGGCCACCCAATGGTGACCGTCGGCACCACCGTCGAGGCATCCTCAGCCACCGAGGGCTTCGCCGAGCCAACTCTGATGGGTAAGCGTTATGCCGATGACGCAGTGGGTATCGAACTGCTCTGCACCAAGGCCGGTGCTAGCACCCTGTCAATCGGCGGCGTGGCACTTCCTCTCAAAGACGCCAAACCGCTCCCAGCATCGGACTGACACCTGCCATGACCGACCACGTCGACTACGCGCATTTTCCCGATTTTGACTTCGCTCAAAATGAGGTGTTTTTGAAAAATCCGTGGACCGCGTGGGATCACTTCCGCGAGAACTACGCGGCATTTCGGGCTGACTTTTCTCCGGAACCGGCATGGGTCATCACCGGCTATGAAGACTCTCATGCCGCCCTTCACGATTACGAATTGTTTTCTAATTCAAATGTGACAGTCAACCAGCCCAACGGCATGCATCGATTCATTCCCGAGGAACTCGACCCTCCGCTGCACGGCAAGTACCGGCAGATCGTCACACCGTTTTTCACACCTGGTGTCGTACGCAAAATCGAGCCCAAGGTGCGAGCATGGTGCATCGAACTCATCAACCGCTTTGCGAGTGACGGTGAATGCGATTTCGTAACCCAATTTGCCAGCCTGTTCCCCACCGTCATTTTTATGGAAATCATGGGACTCGACGTCAATCGAGCTCCTGAGTTGCTGCAGATGGTCCACGAGTTGATGCACACCAACAACGACGAGGACCCTGATTTCGCGATCCGCATCGGGGCGGTCGGCAAGATCTTGGGGATGTTCGACGAACTGCTCGACGCACGGGCGATCGACGCTCGCGACGACGTCGTGACGGCCATCGTGCAGGGCGTCGTGGATGGCGACCCCATCAGTCGCGACGACATGCAACAAATGTGTTTGTTGCTATATATGGCCGGCCTCGACACCGTCGCCGGTGCCTTGTCGTCGTACTTCCATTATTTCGCCCAAAACGATGACCAACGCAAGCTCATCACGGAGGACACCTCCCGCATTCCGCTTGCCGTGGAAGAACTCTTACGGGCCTTTTCGATCGTGAATACTGGCCGGGTCGTGACTCGCGACGTCGAGCACTTGGGTTGCCCAATGCGCACTGGCGATCGAGTGTTGGTGTCGACCATTTCAGCCAACCGCGACCCCCGCGAGTTCCCCGACGCAGACCAGATCATTTTGGATCGCACGCCGAATCGCCACATGGCATTCGGCATCGGACCACACCGGTGCCTCGGTTCGTTTTTGGCTCGTGCCGAATTGACCATCGCTCTCGAAGAGTGGCATCGCCTTATCCCCAACTATGCGCTGGCGCCCGACGTCGCGATCACATTTCGTGCTGGGGGCGTCGTGGGGCTCGACCACTTACCGTTGGCTTGGGACACTTCTCGGTGAGCGATTTGGCTACCGAAGTGAGCGGCTTTGTCGCTGCTCATTGGCGCAACGACATGTCACTTCGCTCCTGGTGGGCACTGCTCGCCGATGCCGGGCTGGCCAAGCCGACCTGGCCGATCGGCTACGGCGGCCGGGGGCTGTCGAAACAGGATGCCAACGTCGTAGGTGAAGCACTGGCATTAGCTGGCGTCATCTCGCCGGCGATGGGTGGAGTCGGATCTGGACTTGCCGCCCCAACAATCCTTGATGTCGGTACCGATAGCCAGATCGCAAAGTACGTGCGCGCTATCGCCGATGGCACCGAATCATGGGTGCAGCTCTGGAGCGAACCAGGTGCCGGAAGCGACCTACCCAGCCTCAGCGCCAGCGCGGTAGTGGACGGCGACGAGTGGGTTATTAGCGGTCAGAAAGTGTGGAACTCCAGCGCCGATGTCGCCGACCGCGCCATGCTTTTGGCACGCACCACACCAGGCTCAACGGGCCACGCCGGCATCACATATTTCATCCTCGACATGCACCAGACGGGTGTCGATGTCCGTCCGCTCATCGACATGGTGCGCGAAAGTCACTTCAACGAAGTCTTTCTCACCGACGTGCGCGTCTCGACAGCTGATGTGCTGGGTAACGTCGGCGACGGGTGGTCTGTCGTTCACACCACGCTCGGCCACGAACGGAAATCGGTCACATCACGCGGGGCTCGCAACGCCATCAACGTGCAGTCAGGCGGCGTCGCGGGAAATCTGGACCGGACTGTTGGCGAACTCGTGGCGATGGTGCGCAACAAGCCGGCGGCGAACGACCGAAAGTTTGCCTTGCCGTGGCGCACGATGCTCGACCTGGCTCGCATACATGGCTGCAACAGCGACCCGGTCATCAGACAGCAGCTCGTCGGGTATTACACGATGAACAACTTGTTTCGTTGGAGCGGGCAACGCTGGCATCCGTCGATCACCAAGCTGTGGAACACACAAGTGTGTCAGGCATCGCGAGAATTGTCGCTCAACATTGTGGGTGCCAACGGCATGTTGTTAAACGAGGTTTCCAATGCCGCGTTGCGATCGCCGGGAGCACGTATCGGCGGCGGCACCGACGAAATTCAACGTAACACTCTCGGGGAACGAGCCCTCGGTCTCCCTCGCGAACCCTCACTGCGTTAGTAGCCGGCTCCGGCCGGCTCATAAACGAGCCGGCCGGGACTAGTCAGGTTGGTCCACCCAACATGAGGGTCATTGGCCACAGTAACGGCCAGTTGCCCCGTCCCATATCGATCACCGGCCCGATACCGGGGTCGTAGCTCCACCAGCCCATATAGGCCGCGAAACCCTCAATAGCGAAGTTCCACAACCACGTGACCGGGATCGTGAGCGCCATGATCGCAACACCTAACCCAACTGGTCGCCCACGCGCCGCACGACGCCGTTGATACCACTGCGCCAACCGCAAAATCGCCCACGCATGAGCAACCCAATACGCCGCATACATGAGCGGCATCCACAGCGGATTGTGCCGAGCGGCCCATTTCCACGTGAGTGTGTAGTGATTGAATTCTGGGCTGTACGACAGATGCTGCGCCCAGTCGCCAAACGTCTCTTGCCAAAACGTCATGGCCGAGCACCCACGTCGCCGGTGCGCCGACCAGTCCCTTAGGCACGCACGAGCCATCCGTCCATCGCACGCCGCCAGCTGGGCAAGCCACGGGCGCAGCTCGGTGTAGGGTCGATATGAAAATATTTAGCACTTGAACTTGGCGTCCAACTCTGCTCGTAATACACGTCGCAAAAGTTTGCCCGTCTCGTTGAAAGGTAACTCGGCTCGGAAGTCAATTCGCTCGGGGGTCCTCGCCGATCGCAGCCGTGACTGCACAAAAGCCCGCAACTCGTCTTCTGTAGCGACCGCATCATGTTTGAGCACGACAGCGGCTACCACTCGCTCGCCCCACTCGATGTCGGGAATACCCACGACTGCTGCCTCGGCCACGGCATCGTGTTGTTCCAGAACTGCTTCGATCTCTCCCGGCGACAAGTTTTCGCCGCCACGTACGATCACATCGTCGAGTCGGCCATGCACGAACAGGTAGCCGTCGGCGTCCATGCTCCCACCGTCACGTGTGTTGAACCAACCATCGGCATCCGTGACCGTTCGGCCCAGATATTCGCCGGCGACCTGTTCGCCGCGCACCCAAATTTCGCCGTGCTCGCCGACACCGTTGACGTGCCCATCGACGTCGCGAATAGTCACTTCCAACGACGGCAACACTTGGCCCACCGAACCGAGTCTGGCCCGCACGACGGGGTCCGTGCTCGAGAACGCAGCTCGGTGATCATCAGGGCCCAGTACCGCAACGGTCGAGGACGTTTCGGTGAGTCCATAGGCGTTCACAAACCCAACTGACGGCAGCAGGTTCATAGCGCGTTCTATGACCGATACCGGCATTGGCCCGCCGCCATACGACAGCGCTCGCAGCGTAGGGAGCCCCACGCCACTGCCTTCGATCACGTCCAAAATGCGGGTCAGCATGGTGGGCACGACCATGGCATGGGTGATCGATTCCGCCCGCACGGTGGCCACCCATTCAGTGGGTTCAAAAGACTCGAGGTAAACCACTCGACGCCCGCCGTAACACGACGACAACACCGCCGAAATGCCGGCAATGTGATACGGCGGCACACTCACAATGGCAGCTTCGTCTGCGTTAGCGCCGCCGAATTCGACCGTCGACGTCACGTACGAAGCCAGATTTTTGTGACGCAAAACGGCAGCTTTCGGCTCTCCCGTAGTGCCGCTGGTGAAGAGCAAAACAGCAATGTCGTCAGGGTCACCCGACCAACCGTCTGATGGCTCAATAGACTCATCAACCGATGCCGAATTAAATTCGTCACGGCTCACGATGCTCACGTCATCAAGCGTCCCGAGTCGTTCCGCCACGCCCGGCCCAGCCACCACCGTCGACGGCGCTGTGCGTAACACGATGGCCCGCAATTGCTCATCAGTGAGTCGATAATTCACCGGCACAAACGGCTTGCCAGCCAACGCTGAACCAAACAAACACAGCGGCACGGCCGACGAGTTCACGTCCAAAAAAACAATTCGTTCACCGTGTAGCGATCGCAACCAGGTGCCCAGCCGACGGGCCCGAGCAGCGAACTCGGGGAAATCAAGTGAGCCGCTCGCCCCGCCAATCGCTACCCGTTCGGCCAAACCATCGGCGGCCATTTCGATCAACATTCCCAGATGCACAGCGTTACCTTTCGCGAGGCAAGCCCAATACGCGCTCGCCTAACAAGTTTCGTTGAATTTGATGCGTCCCCCCAGCAATCGTGGCTTGACGCGCTGCGTTGAGTGTATGAGACGCAATGTCGCCATCTCGATCCGACACATCCCACGCCACGCCGGCCACGCCCAGCAAATCCATCACGAGATTGGCAGCATCTTGTTCGAGGTTGCCAGCGGCCACCTTGATGAGTGAGCCGACGGCCGGATTGTTGCCGAACACCGCCCCAGCACCGATCCGGGCCGACAACCATTCCAGCATCAATTCGCGCGCCGTTATGTCAACGACTCGCTGCCGCTGCACCAGATCCTGCAAGCGATTCGCCGCCACCAATGCGCGCTCGGCTTGACGCCGCCGACGACCGCCGCCCGCTCCGCCGAGATAGTTCGACCGCTCCCCCGACAGCGTTCCGTTAGCCACCTGCCAACCCCGGTTGACGTCACCCAGCACATCGGCACTCGAAATTACGACGTCTTCAAGGAACACTTCGTTGAAATGGTGACCTCCGGCAATATCCACCAGCGGCCGCACCGCGACGCCCGGCGCATGCATGTCCAGAATGAACATCGTGATGCCAGCATGGGGCTTTTCGGCGGTCGGATCAGTACGAGCGAGCAACAAACCGAAGTGGGCGTCGGCCGCGATAGACGACCACACCTTTTGACCGGTGACGACCCAACTTTCGCCGTCGGCGACACCACGACAGCGAAGTGAAACCAGATCACTGCCCGCGTCCGGCTCAGAAAACAGTTGACACCAGACCTCGCGGGCCGACAACAATTTTGGGATGTACCGTTGCTTTTGAGCCTCGGTGCCCACTGCCTTGATGGTCGGCAACGCCAGGCCCAATCCGATGCCGAGGAGCCTGATTGACGGAGCGTCTACCAACGCCAGTTCTTCGGCAACGACGGCGTCGAGTTCACGCGCCAATCCGTGGCCACCGTATTCAACCGGCGTTGCCAACCCTATGAACCCGGCGTCGTAGAGATCTTGCTGCATCTTGACTGCATTGTTGATGAGCGTCTGATGTCCGTCAGGGGCTCGAGAAATGATGTCACCGCGGTCATCGTCCCGATCGGGGTCGATTGGGTCGAATCGCTCATTGAGCCATGCCTGCACCCGCCCGCGAAATTGCTCAACGTCGTTCATCCGTTACTCCCCTTGTGGCGTCTCGCCAATGTATCCAAATTCACAACCCGGATCGCGGGCTCGGGATTAAATAGGTTAATGTTTTAGCTTCAAGCCGAAAGGACAGCAGTGACTGACATGTGGGAGCAACGGCTTGGTGTCTGGTGGATCGCACAGGACCACCCCGAAACCCTGGCCATACTGGATTCGCCAGAAGGCCAATTTACCTACGCAGAATTGGCTGGCAGCGCTCACCAACTCGTCCACACGTTTCGCAGCCTTGGGCTCGCACCAGGCGCAATTATTGCGGTCATGGCCCCCAACGGTGTCACCCCGATTCAAGTGGCCTTGGCGAGTCAAGAGGGCGGCTACAGCTTTATCTTGGTCAACTCCTACCTCACCCCCGATGAGACCGTCACCATGCTGGAGCACGCTGATGCCGCGGCACTAGTACTGCACGAACGACACATCGATCTGCTCGATGGTGAAACTGGCGCCCGCATAAAAAACATTTCACAGGTGCTCGGCGTCGGCGCGTCGTTCGCCGCCGGAGCGGTTGAGGGTGTCAAAAGTCTCGATGAGCTTCGAGCAACTCAGCCCATCACCGAGCCAGAGGATCGCCTCGAAGGAACGATGATTGCGTACAGCTCGGGCACCACGGGCAAACCCAAGGGCATTCGTCGACCAAAGGTTGGCGGCGGCCCAAGCGAAGCTCTCAATAGTGCTGCCGTGTTCGGCCGAGCGTTTGGCTATACACCGTTTGACGGCCCCCAACTCGTCTCAACGGCCATGTACCACGGCGGCTCGTATGCGTATTACATGGGTGCCCTCAATGTGGGTCACGCGCTGATCATCATGCCCAAGTTTGATGCGGAGGGCACGTTGGCGATGATCGACAAGTACAAGGTACGCACGGCCTACATGGTGGCCACGCAATTTCACCGCTTGTTACAACTCCCCGAAGCCGTCAAAGCCAAATACGACATGTCGAGTTTGGCCGTCGTGGCCCATAGCGCCGCGCCATGCCCGCGCGCCATCAAGCAACGCATGTTTGATTGGTGGGGCCCGGTCATCTGGGAAACCTACGGCGGCATGGAAGGCGCCGCGACCATTGCCAAACCCCAACGTTGGCTCGAAAAGCCCGGCACGGTCGGCCGAGCGGTAGCAGGCGTCAGGATCAGCATTCGTGACGACAATGGTGACGAATTGCCGGCTGGCGAATCCGGCAATATCTACTACGAGACCCGTGACGACTTCACCTACCACCGCGACGAAGCACTGACTAAGCAAGCTCATGTCGGCAAGCAATTCACCATTGGCGACATTGGCTACCTCGATGCCGACGGATACTTGTTCATCATGGACCGCGCCAAAGACATGATCATCTCCGGGGGCGTTAACATTTTCCCCGCCGAAATTGAGGCGGTGTTGCTCGATCACCCGGCGGTGAGCGACGTTGCCGTGGTCGGCATTCCCGATGACGAATGGGGCGAAAGCGTGCTCGCCGTTGTCGAGTTGCGCGCCGGTCAAACCGCGTCGCCCGACATGGCCGCCACACTCTTGGCTCATTGCGCCGAACACCTCGCTGCCTACAAGCGCCCCAAGCGCCTTGAGTTCCGCGACTCGTTGCCACGCACCGATGCGGGAAAGTTATACAAGCGACAAATTCGCGACGAATTCTGGAAAGCCGCCGGGCGACAGATCTAATGCACGTGTATCTAGCTAAAAAGGGGAATGCCGGTGTCAGCTACGACTGATCAATCAGACATCAAAGAGGGTCTACAAGTCGACGAGAAGGTGGCCGCCGAATTCGAAAAGGCCACTGCCTACAAGCTCACCGACGAGGACATCGAGCGCGCTCGATTGCTCATCGGTCACGACACGGCCAGCAAGCATCGAGAGCTGTTTTCGGTGGCTACGCCCGATGCCATTCGAAATTGGTCCCGGGGCGTCGGCGACGACAACCCTCTGTTCACAGAGGAGAGCTACGGCCCCTCGACGCGTTGGGGATCCCAAATTGGCCACGGCACGATGGTCGGCCACGTGAAAACCCCGATGCTTGGCGACCCCCTGGATGCCGACGTCAAGGCCAATACCAAGAGCGTGTTTCGGGGTATTCACGTGTTTGTGTCGGGCGGATCCTGGGAGTGGTTTCGGCCACTGTTTCCTGGCGACCGGTTGTACTGCTTCTCTGGCGAGGAGACCCTCGAGGTCAAGCAATCTGAGTTTGCCAACCGATCGGTGATCCAAGTTCGACGCGACGTGCAAATCAATCAACACGGTGATGTGGTCGGCATCTACCGCATCTTGCGTGTCCTTGCCGAACGCGACACGGCCCGCAAGAAGGGCAAAAACGCCGCCATCGAACCCGCCACGTACACCGACGAAGACTACGAACGCATCGACGCGATCTACGCCGCCGAGGCACCCCGGGGCGCCGATAAGCGCTACTGGGATGACGTCAATGTGGGCGATGCCATGGACCCCATGGTGAAAGGCCCGCTCACCGTCACCGAGCAAATTGCCTTTCATGCCGGCGGCTACGGCTTTGTGCCCTACGGCCTCACGTCATCCCGAGTTGGGTACAAAAATCGCAAGCGGATTGCCCCGTTCTATGTGCGCAATGATCAAGGAATTTGGGACGTGGCACAACGCCTGCATTGGGATTCGCAATGGGCCAAAGCCATTGGCAACCCCATGGCCTACGACTACGGGGTGATGCGCCAAAGTTGGTTCTTCCATCACGTGTCTGACTGGTCTGGCGACGACGCCGTCATTGTGAAAATGGACGACTCGATTCGCAAGTTCAACTACATGGGCGACACGCAATTTTTGAACGGCGAGGTGACTGCTAAGCGCGTCGAAGCCAGCGGTCAACATGTCGTTGACCTCAAGATGCAGATGATCAACCAACGCGACACAGAAACGGCGTACGCCACTGCCACGGTGGCCTTGCCGACTCGGGCGACGGGCCTCCCGATATACCCGGCGGTGCCTGCCGACATTGCTCAGAAGGCAGCGCAAATGTTTGCGCGCCACAACGAGTTGTCGGCCAAGCGCCGCTAACGGTGACTACCCGCATTATCGACACCAACACCGACGTCGTGCTGTGCGATGTGCGGGCCGGAGTTGGTGTGATCACTCTCAATCGGCCCGAACGCCGCAATGCACTGAATGCAGAGATGTACCCGGCAATCCGTTCAGCGTTGACTGATTTCGCTAGCGCCGATGATGTTGGGTGCGTTGTGATCACCGGTGCCGGCGCGGGGTTTTGTGCAGGGGGCGACGTGCAAGCCGGACGCGTCCGCGCCGCCGACGAACCCCGTCCATCGGTCGCCGAATCAGCAGAAGCGTTGTGCTCAGACGCCCAAGTCAGCCGTCTCCTCCACGAGCACCCCAAGGTCACGATTGCCGCAGTAAACGGTGGCGCGGTTGGTGCCGGATTGGCGATCGCGTTGAGTTGCGACCTGCGGATCATGGCGCAGTCGGCCAAGTTCATTTCAGGTTGGGGTCCGTTGGCGTTTTCCGGCGACTTCGGCGGCGCTTGGTTTTTGACGCAACTCGTCGGGCGTTCCAAGGCCCTGGAACTATTGATTTCCAACGAAACGGTCAGTGCCGACGCGGCGCTCGAAATGGGTCTCACGAATCGTGTCGTGTCAAGCGAAAAATTCCCCGAGGTGTGGCGCGAATGGGCGGAGTCGATCGCCGCGCTGCCCCCACAAGCCACCCGCTAC
>JAYWAI010000430.1:0-3446 GCA_043782545.1 Acidimicrobiia bacterium | reverse complement strand
CCCGACCCAACGCATCAAACGTGAACTTTGATTCGCTCACCTCGGGCACGGTCGCCAACCTGGTCACCACCAAGGTGTCCGTTGCTGGACAAGTGTGCATCTATGCCAGTGCCAGCACCGACGTGATCTCTGACGTGCAGGGCTACTTTGCTCCGGGAGCTGGCGCCATCTTCACCAGCGTTTCCCCGGTGCGCATCCTGGATTCCCGTGACGGCACCGGCATTGTTGGTACCCGACGTGGGCATTTGAACCGTGGCGAAGTGCTCGTGGTACACGTGACCGACGCCAACGGCGTGCCGGCCGATGCCAAGGCGGTATTGCTCAACCTCACCATCACCCAGGCAGAAGGCCGTGGCTTTGCCACCGTGTTTCCCTGTGGGCATTTGCGTCCAAATGCATCAAATCTCAATTTCACTCGTGGTGTTGACAAGGCCAACTTGGTGAAGGCTCGGGTGGGCGACAACGGCAACGTGTGCGTCTACGTGAGCGAGGGTACCCAAGTGATCGCCGACCTCAACGGCTACTTCACCGCCGTGACGCCGGCCTAGCCGCAGCGACTAGCTCGAGCCGCAGCGACTACCTCGGGCGAAGTTAGGGCTTGAGGAGGACGCGGCCGAACGCCGTGCGCGATTCGATATGCGCATGGGCACCGGCCGCGTCTTCGAGCGGGTAGGTCGAGTCGATGACCACCTCGAGTTCGCTCTTGCCGATGCGGTCCACGAGGCCAGCAATCAGCGGCATGGCTCGTTCAGGACGCAACACCAACTCGATGCCCAGAAATACACCGGTGAGTGAAGCGTTCTTTTCCATGAGCGGCCACACAGCGGGGTTGCTGGCATCGCGGCCGGCTTGACCAACCCAGCTGACCCGGCCCCGGTAAGCCAGCGACGCAATGCTGGATTCGAGTACCGACCCGCCGACCGGGTCGAGCGCAAGGTCCACGCCGTGGCCGTTGGTGAGCTCTCGCACTCTCGTGGCTACGTCGGTGGTCGCGTAGTTGATGCCATGATCCATGCCGAATTCAGCCAGCCGGGCCACACGCTCGTCGCCCGACGCAGTGGCGATCACGGTGGCGCCTGCAGCCTTGGCCAGTTGGATGGCGGCCAGCCCTACGCCGCCCGCGCCGGCCTGGATGAGGACCGTTTCGCCCGCCTGCAGGCGACCGAATTCAAACAGGCAATCGTCCGCGGTGCCGAACTCCACCGGGATACCAGCAGCGGTATCGAACGACATCGAGTCAGGAATGAGCCATGTCGACCCGGCGGGCACGCTACACATCGAGGCGTGGCTGCCAAAGGCCATGGTGGCCACCACTCGGTCGCCGACTTTGCGAGTGATGACGTCGTCGCCGAGCTCGATAACGGTGCCGCTGGCTTGGTAGCCCACGACGTGCGGGTGGGTGACGAGTTCTCCCCGGGCCCGATTGAGTGTGTCGCCTCCTTGAATGCCAATGGCCTCGATCTTGATAATCACACCGCCTCGACGCACGGTGGGATCGGGGAGTTCTACGTAACGAAAAACGTCTGGTGAACCGTTGGTGTCATAGGCAGCAGCGAACATCGCCAGACCCTAGGCGACACGCTCCATCGCCACACGTGTTGCGCCACTCAAGCGGCGAGCGATGACGGACCCGACCCAACTCACCGCGCCCACGATGATGGGAATCACGACGATAAGTTCACCAGCAATGAGCCACGGGAAATGCAACGGTCGCCCCGAGGCGTAGCCCGATGAGTTCGGTGCGCTGGCCCAGCGAATCACGATGATCGGCAAGAAGCCCGTTGGTATGGCCACGAGAGTGCCGGCCAATGTCATCACGACGGCTTTGAGCGCGGTGACTCTGCTCATGACTTGCGGCCGTGCGCCCACCGCGTTGAGTGTGTCGTGCTCCTGCCTGCTTTCGACAGACGCCAAACTCAGCCCAATTGCGATGACGAGCAATGTGAAGAGCAACGCCAAACCGGCGATCACCAGCCGCACCTGCGGCCGTTTCGATTTGGCTGGCGGCGATCCCCACTGGAGGTATATGGGCCAACTCTTTCCGTATTGGGCACCTGTGTATCCGTTGGAATTCGCGGCAATCGCGTTGAGGTCGTCTGCCTGGGACGCCGTCAACGGTTTCGGTGCCAGACCGATTACACCGAACGGCGTAGTTTTGAACCCCAATGTTTTTGCTCGTTCGCCGGACAAGAACGGGATTCCGCTTACGTACGGGTACACGCCGCTGACGTCGAACACGACGTCTGCTGTCACTGACTTGACGGTGCCGTTGACATCGATCGAGAGCCCTTGTTGCCGAGGCGGGCCCTCAGACATTGCCTGGTCATTTTCATACCGGAAAGGCAAAATTGCGCCGTTGTCTCGAAACAATTTCAAGGTCGTTTCTCCGGCGCCCAGCCCCTGCAGCGTTGGTTCGTCGACGATCAAGATGGGGACGCCCGGCGGATTCACGGCGCCGGTTGCTTGCATGTCGGGGTTGGTTGAAGCAGTCGGTGTGACTCCCGCGGCAAATACTTGGTGCCACATCACGTCGCGTATCACAGCATCGACGTCGGACTGCAAATCGGCCGGAGCCAGGATCTCGTTCCGCGCCATAAAGCTTGGCGATTGCGTGTTGCGCGTGAGGTAGTCGCCGACGGATGCACCAGCGAGACAGAAGCTGCTCGTGGCGGCGATGGCGGCAATGGCGCCGGCCGTGCGTACGCTCGATCGGCCCAGACTCCGGCAGGCCAACTTCACAGCACCTGATCGCTTGCCACCGTGACGTCCAATCAGATCGCTGATTTTGGGGCTGAAGCAACACAGCGCCGCCAAGATCAACAGCGCGCCGGCGATCGACAAACCGGTGCCGATGCGCGAGCCGTTGTAGCTCGACGCGTGGCGATTCAGGTTCCACGCCGCGACACCGAGTAAAAGCAACCCGAGTGCGAAACATGCCACACCTCGGCGTCCTAGCGTCGGCGACAACCTGGCGTTTGGGCGGCGGCCGGCCAGCGCGGTGAGCACCGGCACCTTGGACGCTGATCTGGCTGGTGCGAGTGCTGCCAAGGTCGTGGTGATAGTCGCCACAATCGCGATGATGATGAGGTCGCGCCAGCTAATCGTGGGAGTGGGGAGGTCGTGATGCAAGATCCGTTCCGGAATCGAAATGGAGAGCACCAGCGTGGTGACACCCACGGTTATGCCAACGATGGCCGCCACGATGCCTGAGAGCGTTCCTTGCAACACCAGGCTCATCGAGATCGTCTTTTCGCTGGCACCGTTGGACGAAAGTTGCCCGACGGTCACGAGTTGTCGTCGAGCGCTGGTGGCGAAGGCGGCGCTGATGATCACGCCCAACACGGCCAGCCCAACGATTCCAAACATCAACCCCCACACCAGCGGCTCCTCGTCGGGAGGGCCGTCGTAGTTGAACCACCCCGGGCCTTTGGCGAAGTCAAACTGAG
>JAYWAI010000429.1:0-9106 GCA_043782545.1 Acidimicrobiia bacterium | reverse complement strand
ATTGTCCCAGAACCTGATCAGCGCGCCGGGTGTCAGCCGGTAGGGTGTAGCGGTGCTGCACGCAGTTTGGAACAACGGTCTCGTCGTGTTCGGCTGGCGCGGCCGGGCGCTCGACCGTCGAGCCGTGCAGTCTCTCGCCAGTGCGCTGTTCGTCGAAAGCTATTTGCTCGGCGAAACTAAACAGGTCAGCCTCGTGCCCCCAGGGCGCAAAACGCCAGTCGACGTGGTAGCGATCGACGTACCAGTGCAGGCCGCCAATGAAGCGTTCCTCATGCGCCAGTGGGTGCCGTGGCGCAGTTTGAGCCCTTCGATCGCATGGTTCGCACGCATCGCCCGCCGAGCCGACGAAGCCGTGCAGTCCGGTCTCATCGTGCCCGCACTCATTGAGCGCGACAAGCGATGGTATGCCGAGTGGCAGCCCATGATCGACGACATTCTCGCCAACGAACTCCAAAACGCGACGCTCGAAATGCCCGAAGTTGTGCGCTCGATGATGCCCGCCGCGGCACCGTGGCAAATCACACAGGCCGCCATGAACGCCTTCACCGACGATGCCACTCGCATGCGCGCCGTCGACACAAATCTGGGTGACCCAGCACCGCGAAATCGGGGCGCCAACGCCGTAGTCACCCGTCGATTCCTGACCTCACTGACCATGGAAGACGCCGAGGTACACATTACCGACATCGCCCAGCGGCAAGCAGTCGAACAGCTCGCCACGCAACTCGCACGGTGGACACAACCGTTGTCGGGGCGGTCGCCGCTTGCCAGTTTGGTACCTAGCGTTCGAGTAACTCCACCTACGGAAGTGGACGTCCACGAAGATCATCCGTGGTACGGCATGATGCCGGAGGACATGCCGTGGCTCATGGAGCTGGGTCTCAATCCCGTGCACGATCCGAGCCTCCTTGTGCAAGCAACCGATATTTGGTCCGGTGCATTCGCAGATGTGCTGGGTGTCGAAATCCCCCAAGTCCATACGGCGCTGCGTTTGGCCTCTCGGCGAATTGCCAGTATCGCGCCCACCATTGGCAACGGTTTCGACTACATGCAGCCGGGCGTGAGCCTGGTTGCTCCGGAACACTTGGTGCATGCGTTGACTATCGAGGCACCCCGACTCGAAGCAGCCGGGGTGCGCGTGCTGCTCCCCGCCTTCTGGGGCAAACGGGCTACTGCCAAAGTCAAGGGCATCGCCAAACCTGCGCAGCCCGCCATAACACCCGCTGGCCTCGAAGTAAAAAACCTGGTATCCGTCGATTGGAATTTGGTACTCGGCGAATCAAACGTAGACCTCGAGACGCTAGCCAAACTGGCGGCGGCAAAGGCCCCCATCGTGCTGCACAAGGGTCAGTGGATCGCCTTTGATCCTGAGCAAGTTCGTAGGGCGCTCACCACGCTAACCGCGCACACCCGAGCGCCCAAAGAGATGTCGCCGCTCGAATTGATGCGCCTCGCCGCCTCGGTTGAGCTCACGCTCGACACCGCCGACGACACCTGGATCAACGAGCTTCTCGACGGATTACCCGACGACAAGCTCGAGGAAATTCACGAGCCGCCAAGCTTCAACGGTACGCTCCGGCCCTACCAACGCCGAGGTCTGGGGTGGCTGGCGTTTCTCCACCGACTTGGTCTCGGGGGTTGTTTGGCCGACGACATGGGCCTTGGGAAAACTGCGCAACTTCTGGCGCTCATGGCCCACGAGCGCCACAACTCGCACGGGCCAACGGCACCCACGTTGGTGGTGTGCCCGTTGTCGGTCATCCGCAACTGGGAGACCGAATCGGCTCGCTTCACGCCAGAGCTCAATGTGATGACGCACCACGGCCCTGACCGGCTTCACGGCCCAGACCTCGCCGACGCCATCGCCAAACACGACCTCGTGATTACGACGTACGCGCTGGTGGCCCGTGACGTCGACGATCTAGCCCACTACGGCTGGGGTCGGGTGGTGGCCGATGAGGCACAGCACGTCAAGAACAACCACACTGCTGCGGCACGAGCCCTGCGAAAAATCAAAGCTCATCACAAACTTGCCCTCACCGGCACCCCAGTCGAAAACCGCTTGAGCGAATTGTGGTCGGTTTGCGATCTCGTCAACCCAGGGCTGCTGGGCACCGCTACCGATTTTCGCGAGTCGTTCGCCGTGCCTATCGAGCGCCACAAGGACGCCGACAAGACCGACGAATTGCGAGCGCTCGTCCAACCGTTTCTCTTGCGACGCAGCAAAGCCGATCGGGCCCTGGTGCCCGAGTTGCCACCCAAAGTCGAGCAGGTCGCCTGGGCCACACTCACACGCGAACAGGCCACGCTGTATCGGAGCGTGGTGGATGATCTCCTCCGGCAGCTCGACAAATCGCTTGACGGCATGAATCGCCGCGGTGCAATTCTGGCGTCGATCACGCGCCTCAAACAGATCTGCAATCATCCGGCGCACCTGCTCAAAGATGGTTCGGCCCTGGCCGGCCGCAGCGGCAAACTCACCCGGTTTGATGAAATCCTGGACGACGCCATCGACGCCGATGAAGCCTCACTCGTGTTCACGCAATACCGGGAGATGGGTGTGCTGCTGGCCAAGCACATCAATGAACGGCTCGGGATCCACGCGCCGTTTTTGCATGGCGGCGTGAGCAAAACCGGACGCGACAAAATGGTCGACAACTTCCAGGCCGGTACGGGCGGGCCGATCCTGATCGTGAGTTTGAAAGCCGGTGGCAGCGGGCTGAATCTCACCGAAGCCAGCCAGGTAATTCACTACGACAGATGGTGGAATCCGGCCGTGGAAAATCAGGCCAGTGACCGGGCGTGGCGCATTGGCCAAACGCGGACCGTGATGGTGCACAAGCTGGCCTGCCAAGGCACCATCGAGGAGCGCATCGACACGCTAATTGCCGGCAAACGCGACCTGGCTGAGCGCGTAGTCGGCGACGGCGAGGCGTGGCTCACCGAATTATCGACCGCCGAAATTCGGGACCTCATCATGTTGCGGGACTACCACTGATGGCTACCTCAACTCCCGAAAAATGGGCCACTGATCTCGTATCGGAACTTGTCGGCCAACGCTGCGACCACGGCCGATTTGTGCGCGGTAAGGAACTAGCCGAGCACCGCCGCGTCGCTGAAATTTCGGTGAGTCCCGGCAAGGTCACCGCCCTTGTCTACGGGTCGTCAATGAAGCCATACGACGTGACGTTGCGGGTGCCGTCGCAGGATGGCCCGCCCATGGATGCCCACGCGTTCGGCTTCGATTGTGATTGCGCTGATTGGGGTGATCCGTGCAAGCACGGCGTGGCCGTAGCACTAGCGCTCGCTGCCCAGTTCGACGCCAACGAGAGCCTCGCCGAGGTGTGGTGGGGCACCCCGAAACTGGCTCCGATGTCGATCGGTGACGCTGTGGAGATGCGCTCGCAATTCGAGCCGATCGATCTTGAGCTCTACAACCAGTCGGCCCATGCCGCACCCCACAGCTCAGCCACGGTGCTTCCCAGCACCATGCCGCAATGGGCTGAAAATCTCGCTCCCACCGTGCCCGCTCGTGACGTCGAGGAGTGGCTTGGCCAACCCACGAGTGCCTTACGACCGCTCAAACGGCCGACCACGGATGCCATCGAACGGCTCGCCGATCTCGGCCCGCTCGAGGTTGGCGAGGGCTGGGACCTGGCGCCCACAATGCAACTTCTGGTGATGCACGTCATCGAGCCGTCGTGACCGAATGCCCCGAACCGGCAACAGCGCCCGGAGGACAGGCGGCACCCGTAACCATTCCGTAACACAACCAAATATGGCTATGACCAGTAAGTATCCTCCCATAGAAGCGCAAAACGCCTCGAACAACTTGGGGCATGCGTTCATTTCCCATCGCCCCCGAAATTCGTACCGTGTCATCACCGAAAGCAACCAGCTTCGGATCTCACAGGGACGGGATTTTCCACATGCGCATCACCAAAGCACTCTTCGCACTTCCGCTACTCGGCATCGGGCTACTCCCCGCCGCGGCCGCTTCCGCCGTATCGGGCAAACAGATCGAACACTTGTCGGTCGAAATCACGCCGGTGTCCGAGCCACAACACTGCACCAGCAATCTGGCCGAATTCGCCATCACCGTCACCTGGAATGGCGAGTCAACACTTCATGACGTCACCACCAATTTGATGGACATCTACGGCATGAACTTGGACCACGTCACGACGCCAGCCGGCAGCAATTTTGACGCCGACTCCAAGAAGTGGACGCTCGCCGACCTGGGAACAACGTCGGTCACCCTCCATGCATTCTTCGTGCCGACCGAAGGCACCCCGTTCTTTGCCGCCGACACGTCGGGCGGCGACAGCGAGACAGCCACGGCGGCCTACCAAGCGGGTGATGGATTTAATCTTCCGTGCGCCAACCTGGCCATCGAGAAAGTCGCCAAGACCATCGACAAGACGAACCACACCGTGGTGTGGGAAATGACCGTCACCAACCTCGGGCCCAACGACGTGCCAGCCGATCAACCCATCGTGGTCACCGATGGCGAAATGACCTTTACCCACAACGGTTTGATGGTCGACGAGAGCTATACGATCACATTGGACCCAATGCCATTTCAAGGCGATACCTGCGAACAATCAAACACGGCGACCGTCAAACTTGGCGTGATTCCGGCGGAAGTCGACAACGAGGACATGGGCGACATGTGGCGTGCGAAATTCGTGCAGGTCGACGGTGGAACGGTGTTGGCGATCGACGGCGATATGTCCAACAACTCGTCGACGGCGTCATTCTCATCCTGCGACGAGGTAACCACGACCACGTCGGAGACAACCACAACGACTTCCAAGCCAGTGATCCAGACGCCTCCCCCTGTGCCGACGACCGCTGCAACAACGACCGCTGCAACAACGACCGCTGCAGCAACCACGACGGCCGCCGCAACTAGCACCCAGGCCACCACCACCCAAGACCGCAGCGCAACCGATGTCAAAGGTGTCACCACCTCACAATCGGCAACTCTCGCTGTCACCGGATCCGATAGCAACGTGCTGCTGGCATTTGCTCTCGGGTTGATCGCCTTTGGCTCAACGTTGGCTTTCGCAGCAAAGCGGCGCTCACGCTGAAATCCTTGATCTATCGGCCAAACCTGCCGATAAGAAGTACGTGAGTCAGCTTTCCAACATCAAGCGACAAATGAATACGGCTGAACGCCGGCGAGGGATGCTTCGGCTCGCCCTCGCCGGCACTGTCGTTTTGGGAGTAGTGCTCTTCACTGTCACCTTCGTGCAACGGGATCCCAGCGTGACATCAAGCGAAAATGTCGTCGCCACTGCGACCACTGCGCCCAGCGATAGTTCAACGACAACGTTCGTTGACGCAGCCAATATCGCAGCGACTGAAGTCACCACGACCCCGGCAGCGCCGCTCGTCGTCGGGCCATCGCAAGGCACTTTCGTGGATCTCAATGGTGTGGCCCGGCCGGCTTCCAAGATCACCATCGAGTCGCCGTATTCCCTCACCATCGAACTCGAAACCGATATCACCGGCGCGTGGTCAGCCCACGTCGTATTTGTGGGAGCGCCCGTGGGTGCGAAGTTTTCGGGCACCGTGACCAACGAAGGTGGCCCGATGCCATTCGAGGTCACTTTGTAAGTCTTCGTACGTCGCTTTGTGACGAACGTGTAACGATCGCCCTGTCTCGAACTCGTCGGTTGTACGTCGACCCTGGTCACACCGCATCGCTGGCCCGTGATTGGAACGACTAGCTAGTACCTTGCCCCATCGACGTGACGAGTGTTCCTACATAGGCTTTGTACATGGCCAAAAAACCAACATCGCAGGTAGCAACCACCACCGCAGCGGTAGCGATGCCGGTATTTCATCACCTCAATCGATCAGCCGACGTGGGTGTTACTCGTGAGCGCAAACGCCAACACCGCCTCGGGAAAATGGCGGCCCTCCTGGCCATAGTGTTGGCATACGTCGTGAGTCGCCGCGTTGGAGGCCATCAAATATTGCCAGGCATGCCCTCATTGCCCGAAGGCGCCGCACCATTCGTGCCCGGCTTGTTACTGGTCGTTTTGCTCGGATGCACCACGCTCCTGCCCCTCTTGGCGGCTGGAAAATCGCCCCACGTGCTGTATCGGCCCGGCGACATCACCACTGGATTCGACGACGTCGTGGGCATCGATGGCCCCAAAAACGAGATCATCCGGTCGCTCAATTTGTTTCTCGCTCACCAATCCTTCAAGGACTCCATGGGCGGCACGCCACGCCGGGCGTTGTTGCTGGAAGGCCCGCCTGGAACGGGCAAAACCTATATGGCCAAAGCCATGGCCAAAGAGGCTGGAGTGCCGTTTCTCTTTGTGTCTTCCAGCGCCTTCCAATCAATGTTCTACGGCCAGACCAACCGCAAAATTCGGTCGTACTTTCGAGAGCTCCGGGCCGCTGCTCGCAAGGAAGGCGGCGCCATTGGCTTCATCGAAGAGATCGACGCCATCGCCGCAGCGCGCTCTGGGATGCGTTCAAAAATGAGCGGCATCACGGCGGCGGCCACCGTCAATCGCAGCCAGGTGGCCGAGGGCACTGCTGGCATCGTGAACGAACTGCTGATCCAAATGCAGTCATTCGACGAGCCCACCAAGTCAATGCGGTGGAAAAACAAGTTCATTGGTGCCGTCAACTCGATGTTGCCAGAGGCTCGCCAAATTTCTACGACACCCAGCGGCTCGGCCAACGTGTTATTGCTGGCAGCCACCAACCGCGCTGACGACCTCGACCCCGCGTTGTTACGGCCGGGCCGATTCGACCGTTCGATACATTTCGACGCTCCTGGCAAGGTCGGCCGGCGGGCCATTATCGACTACTACCTCGGCCGCAAAACCCACACTGACGATCTCGATGACGACGCTCGTCGCCAAGCACTCGCCGGGCAAACGGCTGGCTACACCCCAGTCATGATTGAGCACCTCTTTGACGAAGCGCTCATGCTGGCCGTGCGTGACGAGCGCGAAGCCATGACATACGCCGACGTACAAGAAGCCAAATTGGCTGTCGAGATCGGGCTCACCAACCCAGTCGAATACACCGTTGGCGAGCAGCGCATCATCGCCACCCACGAAGCGGGACACGCCGTCGTCACCCACATCGCGGGCAAGCATCGGTCACTCGAAGTGCTTTCAATCATCAAACGTCGTGACTCGCTTGGCCTACTGGCCCATCGCGACGACGAAGAACGCTTTACGCAGACTCGCAGTGAACTGATCAGTTCGATCAAGATCGCGCTGGGTGGCATGGTCGCCGAAGAGATGTTCTTTGGCGAATCCGGCACGGGCCCGTCGAGCGATCTGTCGAGCGCTACGCGTACCGCCGCCATGATGGTGGGCGCACTGGGAATGACTGGCTCGCTCGTGAGCTTTGGCGCCATACAACGCGGGCCGCTCGACGGTGATCTCGTGGCCAACGTACTCGCCGACACCCGGTGCCGGGCCGAAGTCGAGCAGCTTCTGAACAAAGCCCGCAACGACGTGCGTGATCTATTGGAAACACACCGGCACATCGTTGAAGCCCTACGGGACGCGCTACTCGCCCATCACGAACTCATCGGCGACGAAATCACCTCGGTAATCGAGTCGGCCACAAACGGCCATGCGACTACATCAGAACAGTTATTAGACCTGACTGTGGGCTGACAACCTCGATGCCCGAACGTCGCCCTCCGCCGTCAACGAGGTGTCGGCCATCCACCCGAACCGGCGGAAACAAACCACGCACTGCACAGCTCGCCTGCACAGCTTGATGGAGCGTGGCCACAATCGAACCGCCGCGCGAGAGCACCACGCGTTTGACGTTCAGGATCACGTTGGCAGACACCAATATGGCTGGGTTACTCGAGATCACAGCGCCTGCCCACACCACGGTCATTCTGACCGGTACCGTTATCGACGTGCGATCTACTCACTCCATAACGATCCTGGCCTCCATTCCCGACAAGCTTCACGGCCTGTCGGCGATTACGAGCAATTTGGCCCGCCTGCATGACCCGCGAGTGCTCGATCTCTTTCGGGAAATTGATCGCCACGCCATTGACATAGCTGCGTTTGATCCTCTCGGGATCGTGTCGCGATGCGATCAAACCAAGCTCGACCAACTGGCCGCCAACGACGAATTCGTCAATCGTCTAAACCGATTGGTGCAAGATCTCGATACCGACGATGCCCGCACGCGGTGGTTTGAAACGCGACCTGACTCGCCCTTGAAATCAGTGGCATACCTGTCGCCGGAATTTGGCATCGCAGCATCAGTACCTCAGTATTCCGGTGGCCTTGGCATTTTGGCTGGCGATCATCTCAAGGCCGCCAACGACCTCGGCGTGCCGATCACCGGCGTTGGTCTCTTTTATCGCCGTGGGTATTTTCGCCAATCGCTCGATCGTTCGAACCGCCAAACTGAGCAATTTCCCGGCCAACACCCGTCGATGCTGACGCTGCGTCCCGTGGCCGGAGTCGTCATTGATATTGACCTTGCCGGCATGTTGATCAAGGCTCAAATTTGGCGAGCTGACGTCGGCAGGGTGCCGCTGTATTTGCTCGACACCACGGTTGATGGTGAAACCGGCAGCAACCAGCTGGTGGCTGACCGCCTGTATGGCGGCGGCACAGAAGATCGAATTCGTCAGGAACTTTTGCTTGGTGTCGGCGGGTTTCGTGCACTGCGCGCTGTGGGTGCTTCGCCAGATGTGTACCACCTCAACGAGGGCCATGCTGGGTTCCTCGTGCTCGAAGCCATTCGGTGTGCCATGGGCGAACAGAACCTCACATTTGCCGAAGCAATCGAAGCGGTGCGGCCGTCAATCGTGTTCACGACCCACACGCCGGTGCCAGCTGGTATCGATCGTTTCCCGCGTGACCTCATCCAGAAATACCTCGGTTGGTGGTGCACCGCGTGCGGCGTTTCACTCGACGAACTCATGCGCCTGGGATCAGAAAATGGGACCGATACGTCAACGTTCAACCTTGCGGCGATGAGTCTGCGATTGGCGGGCGTGGCCAACGGCGTGTCGATCTTGCACGGTGCCGTGAGCCGTGACATGTTCGCGGCGATTTGGCCAGGCGTCGACGCTCCTGACGTACCTATC
>JAYWAI010000428.1:0-3447 GCA_043782545.1 Acidimicrobiia bacterium | reverse complement strand
TGCACCGTCCGTTCGCTTAACAGGTGAAGGTCCCGCTCGAGATCCCACACCTGTTGGCCCCGTTTGAATGCATCGTCGATCTTGAGCACCGATGCCTGGCCGGCGATTTGCCAAATTGAGTAGAGCGCGAAAATGAGCGACGCTTCGATGCCAAAGGGCCGAGCCTTTACCAGGAACGGTTGCTGGACGTTGCGACCCATCGCAGTGATCACAGCGATGACCCCGGCGATCACTAAGGCGTATTTCCAATCAAGCCACATGGTTGGGAAAGTTTGCCTTACGCGTTCGTAGCTGCTCGCATGATCGACGCCACGAGTAGTTCAGCACGCTCGTTACCGTCGGGGTCGAATCGCAATCGGCCCGGCACGTACGCAACGCCTAGCCCAATATCGGGGTCGGCCAAGGCCGTCGATCCACCAGCGCCACCGTGCCCGAAGGCGCGTGGGCCGCATGCGGCTGGCGCGGATGCCCCGATCATGTACCCGGTTCCGAACGAGGTGTCGATCATGAGCGTGCGGTCGGGTCCGTTGGATTGTTCGACACACGCGTTGGCCACGGTGGAGTCGCTCAGCAAACGAATGCCGTCGACCTCACCAATCGTGCCGGCATACATGCGGGCAATACTTTCCGCCGATCCAATCGAGCTCGACGATGGCAACTCGGCGGCGCGCAACTGGCGGGTGTTCCACATGTCGTCGTAGTGAAACAAGTCAGACGGCCCCAACATGGCCCGACGAGTCACCATGTCCTCGGGCAGGCTCATGAGCATTTTGCGCATTGCTGCGTTGTCGGTCACCAGTGTGGCGGCCTGATGGTCGAGCGACTCTGGCAAACCCAAGTACCAATCGAGCCCGAGCGGGCCGGAGATGTGTTCCGAAAAATATTGGCTCACCGTGAGCCCACTGGCTCGTCGAAGCGTTTCACCAATGAGCCAGCCATAGCTACGCAAGTGATAGCCGTGCGCTGTACCGGGCTCCCAAATCGGCGCTTGCGTGGCGAGTTGGTTCACAACAGGCCACCAGCTCAATGCTTCGTCGAGCGTGAAATCGCCTTCGACGATGGGAAGCCCAGCACGGTGCGACATGACCGAACGCAGTGAAATATTTTCCTTCCCGTTGTTGGCAAATTCTGGCCACACGGCGGCGATCGGGGCGTCCAAATCGAAACCGGATTGCTCCACAAAGTGATGTACGCACGTCGCCGTGAGGCCTTTGGTCACCGAGAAAACGGTCGCCATGGTGTTGGTTTCCCAGGGGACGCCCGGAGCCATTTCGCCTGCCGCTATCGATATCGCGGGTTTGCCATCAACGTACGCGGCAACCGCCGCGCCTGTCTCGCCGTGCGTCTGGAATAGACCAGCAAAGGTGTCGGCCACTCCCCCAAAACCTGGTGCTACGTACCCGCGAATGTCGACGCTCATGTGCGAACCATAGGAAAACTGCGCTGAAATGCTCGAACGGGAACCGAAATATTGGTGTACTACGACGTAACGATGCGGTGAGAGGTGAGTGAGAACGCGGGGAAATGCCTCGCCAATACTTGTGCGACCGGGTATACAAGTGGCGTGGGATCACACATTTTGTTAGCTGAAGACGACCGGGCCGTACGAGAGGCCGTCACCATGGCGCTCGAACTCGAGGGTCACACGGTCACCGCCGTCAACGATGGCAATGCCGCCCTGGAAGCTGTTGGCTCAGTTCGCCCCGATGTGATCGTGATGGATGTGATGATGCCGGTGATGGATGGCCTCACGGCCTGCCGTCGATTACGCAGCAAGGCAGACCGCACGCCGATCTTGATGTTGACCGCTCGAACCGAGGTGAGTGACCGGGTCTCTGGCCTCGATGCTGGTGCCGATGACTACCTTCCGAAACCGTTCAGCGTCGATGAATTGCTCGCCAGAATTCGGGCGCTGGTGCGGCGGAGCTCGTTCGATGACGACGGAAGCGATATCCGCGTCGGCGATCTACGAGTCGAGGAATCCTCACGTCGAGTGTGGCGGGGAGAGCGCGAAGTCGAGCTCACCAAAACGGAATTCGAGTTGCTGTATGTGTTGGCGCGCAACGTCAACGTTGTGCTGACGCAAACCACAATTTACGAACGCGTCTGGCAGTACGACTTTGGGCCGGACTCCAAAACTCTGGCCGTCTACATTGGCTACCTGCGGCGCAAACTCGAGGAAGCTGACGAAGAGCGCCTCATCCACAACGTGCGCGGTGTGGGTTACGTACTGCGCCGATCGTGAGACTTTCTACCAAACTGTCGCTCGCTTTCGGGGCCACTGCAGTAGTCGTGGCCGGTGCTATCACCCTGGTGAATTTTCGAGTGACGTCGCAACGACTCGTGGCCGAAATCGACTCCAGCCTCACGAGTTACTCGCGCGCCCAACGGCTTACCGACGGTGACGGCCACGAATCGAGCGACTTTTGCTCTCGCATTGCCCGTGTGGCCAATGCCGGCCAAACCGCCACCGTTGGCGGCCTACCGGGCACGACGGCACGGTGTCTCGACAGCAAAGGGCTCGTCGTCGCCACCCTCGTTGATGACAATCTGGAAGTATCGGGCGACGATTTGCAAGCCGCCTCCGGCGCGAAAAAAGTCGCCTCGTTTCATACGATGAAAACGAACGGTGAGGAGTACCGGGTCATGACGGTGCCGGTTCCCTTCGGAGCCATCCAACTCGTGCGGAGCCTCAACGAGGAACACCGCGTGTTGCGGTCTCTCGCCGTTCGATCCTCGATCGCATCCGCAATCGCAGCCGCCCTGGCTGCGCTGAGCGGTTGGTTCATTGCCCGCCGAGCAATGCGGTCGGTCGTGGCGCTCACTGGCGCTACCGAGCAAATCGCCAACTCAGGCCGTCTCGATATCGAGATGCCGCGCGCCAGCAACGATGAAACCGGGCGTCTCACCCTGAGCTTTACGACGATGCTGGATGCGCTGGGTCGCAGTCGCGAACAGCAACAACGCCTGGCTCAAGATGCCGGGCACGAACTGCGCACCCCGCTCACGAGTTTGCGCACCAATGTAGATACCTTGCGCCGCTATCCGAACCTGGACGATGAACGCAAACAACGCATTCTGATGGCGCTAGACACCGAGCTGCGCGAGCTCACGACGCTCACCAACGAGCTCGTCGGGTTGGCCACCGCTGAGTCTGACGACGAACCATTTGAACATGTCGACCTCGGCGAATTGGCCACTCGTTCAGTGCGCAGAGCAGAGCGACGCACAGGTCGCACTTTCACGATCGCAACGCAACACACGCCGCTGAACGGCCAATCGCGCTCGCTCCTTCGCGTCATCGACAACCTGCTCGAGAACGCGGCGAAGTTTTCTTCTGCGCCAAGCGCCATCGACGTGAATGTGCACGACTACGCCTTGGAAGTCCGCGACCACGGCCCGGGTATTCCTCCCGACGATCTACCGAAAATCTTTGAACGTTTCTAT
>JAYWAI010000427.1:0-3449 GCA_043782545.1 Acidimicrobiia bacterium | reverse complement strand
ACCTCGCTAGATGATTCCCACTCGCCGGTTGGCGCTCCTTGCAGTGGTGTCGGCAGTCGTGGCTGCGGCGCTGCCATTCCAATTTCCATGGGGCATCTTGCTCATCAACGTGCCGTTGATCATGTTGGCTCTCGCCGATCGATCTTCGGCCCCAGACCCTGCTGGCATCGTGGTGGACCGCACGGCGCCATCGACCTTGACGTTGGGTGCTCGCGGCGAAGTGCATTGGATCGTGCACAATCCCTTGAAACGGTCGTTGCACGTAGATGTGTCCGACACGCTGGTTGATTCGCTGCAGCCGTCGAAACGGCAATTTTCACTTCGTATTGCCGGCGGACAATCGGGAGCCGAAGCGGCCAGCATCGAGCCATTGCGACGCGGCCGATTCGAGCTCGACGAGATAACCGTGCGTACCTATGGAGTGCTGGGCTTGGTGGCCCGCCAACGCGATATTCATGGTGACAACGTTTGCCACACGCTGCGGGTCATGCCACCGTTTCGGGCGAAACAGGAAGCCGAGTTGAGAATCCGTAACGCCCGTATCGTGGAGGTAGGTGTTCGGTCAGCTCGCGGTCGCGGTGGAGGCACAGAGTTTGAGCAGCTACGTGAATACACGCAGGATGACGAATTTCGGCGCATCGATTGGGCCGCCACCGCTCGCTCGACACGGCCAATCGTGCGCACGTATCGGGCCGAGCGCAATCAGAATGTGGCCCTCATGGTTGACACTGGCCGGGTGATGGCGGCCAAGGTGCAAGGAGTCTCACGATTCGAACATGCCATCGATGCAGCCTTGATGCTCACCCATGTAGCCACTCGTCTGGGTGACAGGGCCGGGCTGATGACCTTTGGGGAAAAGGTGCGAACCGTGGTGCCGTTGTCGTCGCAACGACAGCAGACTCAGCGTGTCACAGAAGCGTTGTACGCGTTGGAGCCAGAGCTGGTCGAGAGTGATTTTCGTGCGGCCTTTACCGGCGCCGTGCACCACTTTCGCCGCCGAGCAATGTTGGTTATTTTCACTGACCTCAATCTGACGTCCGTGACCGAATCGATGTTGCCTGTGCTGCCGATGGTGGCGCGACGCAACGTAGTAGTCATCGCGGCTATACAAGATCCAGACGTCGTTTCGTGGGCTGCGACGCCGCCCAAAACCGCTCAAGAGGTGTATCGCCAAGCGGCCGCTCTTGGCGCGCTAGAGGAACGGAGAGTCGCCGCTCAACGACTCAAGAAATACGGTGTCAAGATCGTTGACGCCCCGCCTGGTCGGTTGGCGCATTTGTTAGCGGACGAATATTTGGAGCTCAAAGCTTCCGGAGCGCTGTAGCGACCGAGTCGCTACCGACTAGAGCGCTGTCGTTGGCGATGGCGGCGTCACCCGGACCAGCGAGTCAACGGTCATGGTCGCTCGAAGATCACGATCGTCAAAGAGCCCGGTGGCTCCATGGATGGTGCGAGCGCGTCGCCCGCCGATCATGGTCCATGACCAAAATCCGGTGCCCATTGCGACTCCGATGCCAACGCGAATTGGTGTGCTGAGGCCACTACCCGTGACGTACCCCTCGATCATGCCCGCCACGCCGAACACGAGAATTAGGCCCAGGATGATCACGACCGAACGCTTGCCTTGTTCCAGCAGCACGTCGGATCGTCGCCGGGCACCCGGAGCAATAATGGCCCAACCAAGTTGTAGACCCGCTGCGCCGGCCACGATCACTGCCGAAAGCTCCAAAATGCCATGGGGCAAAATCAATCCCCAAAATTTTCCAGGCTGACCTGCCGCGTAGAAAACGCCGGCCGCCTGCCCAACGTTGAGGCCGTTGTACGCGAGCAGCCATGCTGTCACGACACAGAACCCGATGCCGCTCGCAAAGGCGGCGATTGCTACCTGGGTGTTGTGGGTGAACACTTTGAACGCGAAATCCGTGGCCGGACCGGTGGAGTAGTAGTTCTCGAATTGGCTGCCCACGTAGGCCGATCGCAGCTCGGCTGGCATGGCGGTGTTGAGTGCGTCGCTCGAATGCGCCAGCCACACGCCCATCACAATTGCCGGTAGAAACGTGATCAGCATCGCCGCCAAAATAGACCGGCGCGCGTGCCATACCGCGGCGGGAAATGTGGTGGCAAAGAAGGCGCGCACTCGCCCTTTCACGGGTGCCTCGGCTCCGTAGATCACAATTCGAGCGTCGCTGACCAATGTACTGAGCCGGGCCGTCAGTGCGGCGTCGTTGATGTGGATGCGAGCGAACGCGAGGTTGGTGCACACCGATTCGTAACCCGTCACGAGCTCGTCGAGTTCACCATCGCGCAACACGTGCGGGCCGCGGCGCGCGGCTTTCGTGAGCTCGGCCAATCGGAGCCACGCCAGATGATGATCCGAAAGGTACCGATCGATGTTCATAACGCCGCCACGTTACTGAAGGTAGTGTCGGACGGTATGGCTGCTACCGACCGACGAGTCGCTCCGGGTTCTGTGGGCTTCGGCGGGCGTGCCGGGTTCGTCAATGTGACACCAGAAGGGGCGGTCATCGATTTCAATACCGCGGGCCTGTCGGCGCGATTGTTAGCGCGCCTCATTGATTTCGTTGTGCAAGTTTTTTTCGTGCTCTGCGCGGCGGCGGTTTTGGGTGGCGTGGCTGGCCGCCAAGGTCGCACCGGCATCGAGAAGGCATTGATGTACATCATTTCGTTTCTCGTGATATTTGGGTACCCAATCTTGTGCGAACAGCGCATGGGAGGCCGCACCATTGGGAAGGCTGCGCTGGGTCTGCGTACCGTGACCGTTGACGGCGGCCCGTTGCGGTTTCGGCAATCGCTGATTCGCAGTTTTATGGGTGCCGTCGATTTGGGCATGCCGCTTGGCCCGTTAGCCGGGGCGGCCTGCGTATTGACGTCGCCACTGCATCAACGCCTGGGTGACTTGGTTGCCAATACGGTTGTGTTAAACGAACGTCACGCTCACTCATTCGCATTTGCCAGAGCGTTCGTTCCCCCGCCCGGCTACGAGCCATACGCGTCGACGCTCGACGTAAGCGCCCTCACGCCCGCTCAATACCAATTGATTCGCAACTATTTGTTGCGGTTGTTCGATTTGCGACCTGCGCCACGCGCCGCGCTGGCGGCAAAAATTGCCAACGCCACCGCCGGCGTCATCCGCCACACACCGCCGAGCCAAGTGACCCCGGAACCGTTTTTAGTGTGCGTCGTGGCTCGATATCAACAACTCACGGGACCCGTTCGCATGTAGCTGGCATCGCGACCCACTGCCGCGCCGCGTACAGTCGCGACATGCTTATTGCCCTTGGAAGCGACCACGCCGGATTTGATTTAAAACGACATTTGACGGCCTACTTGTTTGGGCTCGGTCACAACGTTGTGGATCTCGGCACTCATTCGGCCGAGCCGTGTGATTACCCACAATTCTGCGCCTCGGTAGGGCGTGCTGTGGCCAA
>JAYWAI010000426.1:0-3457 GCA_043782545.1 Acidimicrobiia bacterium | reverse complement strand
GCACACTCGCTTTGTCGGTCATCCGCTCACAAGCACGCAATTGGTCCAACCACCTCATCGCGGAACTTGTCGACGAATTCGCTCCAAGGGAGGGGCGGCTCTTCGGTTCGGTTGCCCGAGGCGACGACAACGCAGATAGCGACATCTACCCGAAGGCGTCGGAAAATACGTTCGCGAGCAACGTCCCGAGGTCACCAGACATGTCTGCCGTAGCGGCCAATTCGCCCTCGCGGCTCAACGACATCTCGCAGCCCGATTGGCTCAAATGCAATCGCCACTTTGCCGAGTTACTCTTGGTGCCACGCCAGAGAAATTCAATCGCCCGCTCGTGGGTGATCAACCCTCGGTCGCCATCAACGTCGAATCGGTCGGTACCGGAAGCTACTCAGGGTGGCCGCGTCGGCCCGACAACAACAAAAACATTTCAAAAAGTGGTGCACTGAAATTGCTTCATGCGTTGTCTTGAGCACCTTGCGACAAACGTCAAGCTGGGCCCAGCGTGTGACACCCCTGGCGTATCATCTGCGCGAGTTGCTTTGGCGGATGCCGCACTGCATTCGACGCAACAGGATCGGAAAAACTCCTGCATGATAAATATTCACGATTTGACTCCTGGTCAGCGCCTACGCGGGCTAGTGGCGTCGCACGAGGTTTCTCTGATCGCGGTGGAGCGCCACGGCGAAGAGGTCGCAAATGTCGTGTTTCGGAGCGACGATGGTTCTATTGCCGATCGTCTAATCGGTGCGCAAGACCTTGCTCGCATGGAAATTGTCACGACCCGCCGATGGGCATTTGATGGCAACGGAGCTGGCTTCAAACTGGCAAGCGAAGCCCGTCGAATCAATATGGCGCATCTCTTTGACCCGTTCTCGGCGGTGGCTGGTTCCACAATCCAACCGCTTCCCCACCAGATTGAAGCGGTCTACCAACGGTTACTTCCCATGCAGCCGTTGCGCTTTCTGCTAGCCGACGATCCGGGCGCCGGTAAAACCATCATGTCTGGTCTTTACATTCGCGAACTGATATTGCGGGGAGACCTTGAGCGATGTTTGATCATTGCGCCGGGAAGTTTGGTTGAACAGTGGCAAGAGGAGCTTGCCGACAAGTTTGATTTGCGGTTCGATATTTTGAGTCGAGACATGGTCGAGTCGGCAGCGACAGGCAACCCGTTTCAAGAACGCAACTTGCTCATTGCTCGTCTAGATCAACTGTCTCGAAGCGAAGGGCTTCAAGCGCGGTTGGTGGCCACCGAATGGGATCTCGTGATCGTTGACGAAGCCCACAAGATGTCCGCTCGCGAATATGGCAACGAGGTGAAGTACACGAAACGTTTTCAGCTCGGAGTGAAGGTTCGTGATTGCACCAGAAATTTGTTGTTGCTATCGGCCACTCCTCACAACGGCATCGATGCCGATTTCCTCTTGTTTATGTCTTTGCTCGACCCGGAGAAGTTTGGCGGCCGGTTGCGTGGCAGTGCGCAGCTCCCCGACCTCACCGATTCGATGCGGCGCTACGTGAAGGAAAATCTCAAGAATTTCGATGGCACCGCGCTATTTACCCCTCGCATCGCGACCACCGTCAACTACGATCTGAGCCCTCAAGAAGACCGCCTGTACGAAGCGGTGAGTTCGTATGTGCGAGATGGCATGGGAAAAGCCAAGGCAATGGAGCAAGGCGGCGACAAGCGTCGTGGCATGGCCGTTGGGTTCGCGTTGACAGCACTGCAACGGCGGTTGGCTTCGAGCCCGGAGGCAATTTTTCAGTCGTTGTCCCGGCGTCACGAAAAGCTCAAAGCTCAATTTCTCGCTGCTGAAAGGGCCGGAGTTCTCTCAGTGCCGACGCCTCCTTCAAATTCTCGCTTTTTCGACCCCGATGGGGTTGACTTTGACGATTTCGACGACACTGAATTTGAGCAGTTCGAAGATGCTGCGATAGCAGAGGCCATGAGCGCCGAGTCGTTTGAGGAGCTCAGCAAAGAAATCGTCGAGCTTCGAATACTGGTCGACTTAGCGGCGTCTTTGCGATCGTCCGGTCAGGATCGCAAGTGGATCGAACTCAGCAAAATTTTGCAGTCCGAGGAATTTCGCGGGGAAAAGGTAAATCGGAAAATAATAATTTTCTCAGAACACAGAGACACACTCAACTACCTCGTTGGCAAAATTCGCGACCTGTTCGGCCGTGATGAGCCAGTCGTAGCGATTCATGGTGGAATCAATCGCGACGGTCGGCGTCACACGCAAGATGCTTTCCGCAATGACCCAGCCGTCAAAGTCCTTGTCGCCACAGACGCTGCTGGCGAAGGCGTCAACTTGCAACGGGCAAATCTCATGGTCAATTACGACTTGCCCTGGAACCCAAATCGCATGGAGCAGCGATTTGGCCGCATCCATCGGATTGGGCAAGACCAGCCCTGTCATCTCTGGAACCTGGTCGCTCACGGCACGCGCGAGGGCCAGGTCTTTCAACGGCTTTTCACCAAGATCGAGCAACAACGAACGGTGTACAAGGAGCAGATTTATAACGTCCTGGGTGATTCGCAATTCAACAAATCGCTCCAAGATTTGTTGGTCGAAGCGATCCGGTTTGGCGAAGACCCAGAGGTAATGGCTCGACTCGGCGAAACGCTCGACGATCAAATCGGTATCCGAAGCCAGGCCATCTTGGATGAAAACGCTCTTGACGAACACATCCTTGGTGGCTCCCAAATCGCAGCGATTCGCGATCTCATGGAAAATGCACAGGCGCGCAAATTGCAGCCTGGATTCATTCACGCATTCTTCGCCGAAGCCCTTGAACAGCTCGGCGGCCGTATTACTCAACGTGAGCCAGGGCGATTTGAGATCACACGCGTGCCGACCGCTGTGCGTTCAGCGGCGCTCCACTCAGCGCACCAAGCCACCCTGCTCGACCGCTATGAGCGCATCACCTTTGACAAGTCTGCGGTCACGACGGCCAACGGCTTGCGAGCCGAGTTGGTAAGCCCTGGCCACCCGTTGCTGTCGGCGCTGATCGACGTCACACTCCAGAACCACGGCGCAACGCTCACCACAGGAGCCACGTTGGTTGATCCTTTCGACACCAGTTTGGAGCCACGTGTGTTGGTTTACCTGGAGCACACAATTACCGACGGCCGATTCGATCGAGGTAGCGCCAAAGTCGTTTCGAAACGCTTCCAGTATGTCGAACTTTTGGCTGACGGTACGAGAATCGACCCCGGTGCGGAGCCGTACCTCAACTATGTCCCACTTGACGAGAGTATTTCTGACTTCGTTGCCGGGCTCGACACCGAATGGGTCGACTCTGGCGTCGATCAAGTAGCCAAGAGTTGGGCAGCCGCCACAATGGCAGGACCACGCTTTGAAAGTGTGTCGGAGCTGACCTCAACACGCGTCGATCGCACGCGCAACGCAGTCAATGAAAGGCTCGGTAACGAAATTCGCTACTGGGACCGACACGC
>JAYWAI010000425.1:0-3473 GCA_043782545.1 Acidimicrobiia bacterium | reverse complement strand
CGATAACCGCTTCTCCAACGCGATTGTCGGGCACGCCAAACACCGCACAATCGACGACGTCGGGATGCCCCAAAAGCATCGTTTCGATTTCGGCGGGGGCCACTTGAAATCCATTGACCTTGATCATCTCCTTCACGCGATCGGTAATCGTGACCCATCCGTCAGCGTCGAGCGCGCCAACATCACCCGTGCGATACCAGCCGTCCACGATGGCATCACCGTTGGCATCCTCAGGCAAATACCCGAGCATCATTGATGCACTGCGGCCGTGAAGTTCGCCCGTCTCACCAGGCCCCAGAATCTGCCCGCTTTCAATATCGACAACCCGCAATTCGACGCCAATGGGCGCGATGCCCACGGAATCCAATCGCCACTCGTCAGGTCGGTCGACCGGGTTGACGGCTAACACGGGCAACTCGCTAGCTCCGTAAGCCGGCAGGAATCGCACACCCGTGCGACGAGTCACCGTCTCAGCCACGGACGGCGTCACCGGCGTGGCGCCCCACATGATGTAGCGCAACGACGATAGGTCGAACTCTTCAATCGAGGCGTGCGACGCCATAGCCAGCGCAATGGGTGCGACGGCCATTTCAATGGTGATGCGGTCGGTCTGCACCGCGGTCAGCACCGCGTCCAAATCGAATCGACGATGTAAACGCACACTGGCCCCGGCGGCCACGACGGCGAACAAATTGAGGAGGCCCAAAATGTGAAACGGTGGCGTGGCGATTTGCAAACGGTCGTCGTTCGTGAGACCGAGGGTCTGAACCCAATGTAGGGTGCCGTGATACATCGTGCGATGACTGTGGCACACGGCCTTAGGCATGCCCGTGGTGCCCGAGCTAAAGACCATCACGGCCAAATCGTCCACGTCAATCACCGGCGTCGGCACGATCCCATAACTCGCCGACCCCCCGAGGGCGTCATAACTCGCCGACCCCCCGAGGGCGTCGGTATGAATCACGGGGCGATCACGCACGAGTTCGTCCAGATTCGTGGCCCCCGATCCATCGTGCACCAAATGGGTAGGTGCGGTGATCTCAATAGCGTGCGCCACTTCTCGATCGCGCCAGGCGGTGGAAATCATGACAATCACAGCGCCCAGGCGCATCGTGGCCAACACCACCGCCACAAACTCGATGCCGTTGCCCGCACTCAGCCCCACCCGGGAACCCGACCCGACACCCGATTGAGCAAGGTGCCCCGCACACCGATCGACGGCGTAGTCGAGCTCACGATAGGTCAGCTCCTTGAGGCCCATTCGCAGCGCAACAGAGTCTCCATAGAGACCCACTGCATCGTCGAGCAGTGAACTCAGTGGACGTGGAGTGGTGTTCACAACAGGCTCTCAACCATGTGGGCTTGACGTTATCGCACCCGGGCCAGTACAGAATCAACATTGACGTCAATAGAGAATTTCATTCTCACCCAGGGAGCAAACCATTCCGCTTCTTACGCGAATTTGCGGCCGATGTCGCCGCTTTGGCCCGTGATGCCACCACGGCATCGGGCACGATCGCGTGTTGACAAAACTCCCATACCTCGGCACCGGTGATTGGCGTGCGACTGCCGATGTTTCGACCGGCAGTGAATGTGGCGGTCTGCAGCAAGATGACGGCCTGGCGTCGAGGACGCCCTGGGCGTAACAAACCAGCAGCCGCCGCGTCCTGAACAATCGAAGCAACGAGGTCGATGATTGGCTCATAGGCCGTGGCAACCTCGTCGGGATGGTCCACAATCAGCCGCGAAGCAAAGTCGGAAAAGAGGGGCTGTGCCGATGTACGGCCCGGCGCACAGAGCTCGTATTGCAACAACGTCGCTGCCTGCAATCGTTCGAGTGGATCACCCTCCATGGTGACTTCTTTGAGCCGCTTTACCGCCAAATCCAGCTCTTCTTCAAACAGCGACAGAAGTAGTTGGTGCTTACCGTCGAAGTATTGATAGAAGCTCCGCAACGACTGCTTTGATCGATCGACCACTTCTTGAACGGTAAATTCGGTGTTGTCTTTTTCTGCGATAATTTCTCGCGCCGAGTTCAAAAATCGTTGCACTCGCTTGGCAGCGCGGACCCGAGCAGTTTGCGTCGAGCGATCCACCGCCCGCTGACGCCACGCTGGTTCGGCCGCGGCAAGCTCGTTGGCGTCGACAACGGAGGACTCGGCAATCGCAGTTCTCGGCATCGTGCCAATCTAGACGGGCTGAATCGCACGAGCGCGTTACTGCCAAGGCCGGGGCCACCAAAGCATCTGATTGTTAGAGTGTCACTATCATCTGGTGATAACGCCATTTCCGGATACCGTGGACTTTGGGGAGAATTTGTGGCTATCGACTCGAACAAAATCGATCGCAGAACCGGTTTGGCCCCAAGACAGTCGCGGCGTCGGCAATCAAATTCTGGTACTACGGGGCACGGCTGACATGTTGCGCGACCACCGTTTTCACACGCTCGCCGTATCGGCCATTGTGCAAGAAACCGCCGATACGCGAACATTCATTTTGGCGATTCCCAACGACCTGGCCGATGTGTTCCGCTATCAAGCCGGACAGTTCTGTACGTTTCGAGCGCAGATCAATGGCGAAGAAATATTGCGTTGTTATTCGATGTCGAGTGCCCCCTCCGTCGACCACACATTGGCCGTCACCGTCAAACGCGTGGCGGGTGGCGTGATGTCGAATTGGTTACACGACTACGTGACCGTGGGTGACTGGCTTGAGGTACTCAAGCCCAGCGGGGTCTTCACCGCACACGACGGTACTGATGCGATAATGGCGCTGTGCGGCGGAAGCGGCGTGACGCCCGTGTTCTCACTCATCAAGGAAACATTGGCTACCACGATCCGACCGATCACCATGTTGTACGCCAATCGAGATCGCGATTCGATGATCTTCGCCTCGGCGTTCGACGAGTTGGTGATGCGGTACCCCGACCGACTCAAAATACAGCACCACCTTGATAGTGAGTCGGGATATCTCACGGTGGGCGACGTAGCGCACATGTTTGCCGAGCGCACCGACATCGACGTGTACGTTTGCGGGCCCACGCCATTTATGGACATCGTGGAGGCCGGTTTGGCGCAGGCCAATGTTGCGCCCGAGCGCATAAGGATCGAGAGATTCGTCAACGGCGGGGTCGCCACTGCACTGGCCGACTCGCAAGCCAACGCACAGGCCAACGCCACCGACACCATCGCAAGCGGCGGCGATGTAACCGAAACACTGACGATCAAACTGAAAGGCAAAAAGCATCACGTGACCTACATCGCTGGCGACACCGTGCTTGACGCCGCCCGTCGTATCGGGCTCAAGCCGCCGGTGTCATGCGAGTTGGGCAATTGCGCCAGTTGTATAGCGCTAGTGACCACCGGCAGCGCCACGTTGCGCGCCAACAATGCCTTGAGCCCCGCCGAGCTCGCCGAGGGCTGGATTCTTACCTGCCAGGCCATTCCGCAGGGCCACACCGTGGTCGTCGAATA
>JAYWAI010000424.1:0-3479 GCA_043782545.1 Acidimicrobiia bacterium | reverse complement strand
ACGTGGCCAGCGCGCTTGTCGCCGGTGACGGCGGCGCGGTTACTTGGCCCGCGTACACCAGCCTGTTGAAAGCGAAGCAGTACTTGCTCACCGGCGATCGCATCCCTGCTGCGGCGGCCGTCGAAATGGGTCTTGCCAATTTCGCAGTGCCCGGCGTCGAAGTGGTCGAGCAAGCCACCGCCTTTGCTCACCGCTTGGCCGCCATGCCGCCCCAAGCCGTGCAAGACACCAAAGTGTTGCTCAATCAAGTGTTGCGCTCCAACGCGTTACAGATGCTCAACATGGGCCTCGCCTCGGAAAGCCAATCGCATGACACGGCGGAGTATGTCGAATTTCCGACCAAGGTGCGCGTCAAACGCTCCTAATAGACGCTGTAGCCGCCATCGATACGCAACGTATCGCCGGTGTGAAAACTCGACTCGGTGCTGGCGAGGTAGACGGCAATTCCAGCCCACTCCTGCGGACGTCCCCACCGACGCAGCGGGATCCGCGGCAGGATCTTGTCATTCACCCCAGACTGCGCCGCCCACGGCTCCATCATGGGCGACATGGTCCAGCCGGGCAGTAGTGAGTTGGCGCGAATGTTGTAGCGCCCAAGCTCAACGGCCAGCCCACGCATCATGGCCACAATGCCTGCTTTGCTAGCCGCGTAGGCCTCCTCGCGGGCGGCGCCAAACTCCACGCTGATGCTGGCAGTGCCTACGAGGCTGCCGCCGGTGCCTTGGTTGACCATGTGCTTGGCCACTTCGCGCATAGTGAGATACGCGCCGTCCAGGTTGACGCGCATGGTGCTGCGCCAGTGCTCCAACGTGGAATCCACGAACCGTGGATTGTTATGCCCGCCGGCAACTGCGGCGTTGGCGAAGCACGAGTCGACGCGACCAAAATCGGTGATGAGTGCGTCTACTCCGGCCAGCACCGCGGCCTCGTCGCCGACGTCCACAATGCGGCTCTTCACCTTTGTGCCGTACTGCCTCAACGCCTCGATAGCCGCTACATTTTTTTCGACGTTGGTGCCCCAAATACACACGTTTGCCCCGCTCGCCGCGAGGCCTTCTGCCATGCCCAAGCCAATTCCCGAATTGCCACCGGTGACGAGCGAGACATGGCCGGTGAGGTCGAACAGTGAGTTGATCATGATTGCGTTCCATGGGTTGAGTGACGGTGATCGTTGATCACGTGACGGGCGATGATGGTGCGTTGGATTTCGGCGCTGCCTTGGGCTACGTCAAAGAATTTTCCTTCGCGGTACAGACGCTCGAGCGGCATCTCGCGAGTGAGCCCATAGGCACCGCAAATTTGCATGGCCGAGCTGGTGACCTCTCGCGCCGCTCGACCGGCCACCACACGCGCCGCAGCAGCCTGACGGGCCGAGTTTTTATCACCCGCGTCGATGTCGTGAGCCACGTCGTACACCAATGATCGAGCGGCCAAGGTGCTGGCTTCCATGTCGCCGATCAGCGTCTGGATGGTGGCGAATTTCTCGGCGATGGGTTGTCCGCGATGGGTGCGCCCGAGAGCAAATTTTGCCGCTTCATCGATAGCTCGTTGAGCGATGCCCACGCAGATCGCCGCGGCGCGAATCTTGCCGTTCGCCTCGCCAGCCAACATTACGTCGAACCCATCATCGGGCGATCCAATCACGCAATCGCCGGACACAAACACATCGTCGAGAAACACCGGTGCTGGTTCGCCGCCACCGAAAGCCATGAGCTCAAACGGTGTGCCCGTCGACCAGCCGTCTGAGGTCGTGTCGACCAGAAAGGCGCCAACGCGTGTTTCAGACGTGCGGGCAAACACCATGGCCACAGCGGCTTGGCGGGCAAACGAGATGAACAGTTTTTGGCCCCGCAGACGCCAACCATCGCCGTCGGGCATGGCCACGGTTTCAAGTTGACGAGGGTCGGATCCGGTTTGCGGTTCGGTAAACGCCCAGGCCGCCGGCGCCTTGCCGCTCACTAGTCCCGGCACCCAGCGGGCGACCTGGTCGGGCGTGCCGTGGGCCAATATCGCTCCGGCGATTTGCACGGTGGTGCCGGGATACAACGCGGCCGAGGCACACGTGACAGCAACAGCTTCGGTGGCCGCGATGAACGCCGTGAATGTGCCATCGAGCCCTCCCACGTGCGACGGGAATGGGAGCCCGAACAGCTCCATGGCGCGCAGTTCGTCCCAGACTTCTGGCACGAATTTCTGCTCGCGATCCAGACCATCGACGTAAGGTCCAATGCGGTCGAAGGCCCGCGCCGCGATCGTGTCACGGAAGGTGGCAACGTCGTCTGATAGCCGCAAGGTTGTCAGCCGTTCAGTTCAGCAAACGCAGACGCGAGTTCGCGCCAGGCGTCCATGGGCACAGCGGTGTCGTCGCCGGTGAGCGCCTCCACGCACACGTGGGTGGCGCCGGCATCGAGATGCTCGCGAACACGTGTCTCGATGGCATCAACATCGCCGATCGCCACCAGTGCGTCGATCACGCGGTCGCTGACGCCGCCATCGAAATCAGCTTCGGTGAAGCCGCTCCGGAGCAGGTTTTGGCGATAGGCCGGCATCGACAATGTCGGAGCAACCGCCTTGGTAGCCATGCTGCGCCCAGCGGCAACGTCGGTTGTCAACACCGCCTTAATGGCCGGCATCAGTGCCAGGTCGGGGCCGAGTTGTTCACGAGCCCAACGCGTGTGTGCCACCGGCGCAACATAGGTGTGCACGCCGTGCGAATTCGCGGCGGCCAGCGCCAGCATCTTGGGGCCCAGAGCCGCCAACACTCGCGGCGCGGCCCCTGCTGGCAACACCGAGCCTCCACGAGTGGCGTCCATAGCGGCCAAATATTCCGTCATCGTGGCGAGCGGCGAGCCGTATATTTGCCCCATCACGCGTTCCACTACGAGCGCGTGGCTTACGCCCAGCCCGAGCAAGAACCGCCCGGGAAATCGCTCGCAGAGTGCCCGTTGCGCCAATGCTGCGGCCTGTGGTGATCGGGCGTGCACGCGTGCCACGCCCGTGGCCACCACGATCGATTTGGTGGCGCTCAGCAACAGCGACGCATGGGAAATCACCTCACGGTGCACGGCTTCTGGAATCCAAATTGAGGAGTACCCGAGGGCTTCTAACTCGGCCACGGTGTCTTGCGCCTGGGCGATTGGCCCGGCATCCAGCTGCCGAGTCCAGAGGCCAACCGTGCCCAGCGCTAACACGATGCCCCTCGCAGCCGTATCACGATGCCGCCCGAATCGGTATCACGACGCTGCTCGAAGCGCTTGGATCACTTCGGGCCACACGGCAGGGTCGTGGGCGTAGGGGGCGTACAGCGTGAGGCGTGACGAGATGCCACCCCAGCGCTCCTTGAGGCCACGACCCACCGCCGTTGGTTCGCCCACGACTGCGAAGCCGTGCAGCACCTCATCGGGAATCACATCGCCAATTTCGTTCCACCGGCCGGCCTTGGTCAGGCGCGAAATCTCGGGTTGTAAGCCTCCCCAACC
>JAYWAI010000423.1:0-9210 GCA_043782545.1 Acidimicrobiia bacterium | reverse complement strand
TGACACAGCGACATCTCGTGCAACAGGTGTGGAATACGTCGGCGGAAATCGACAGCGGCTTGATGCGCGTTCATCTGGCTCATATACGGCGCAAGTTGGAGCCTGACCCGGCGCGCCCGAAGTACTTTCTGACTGAACCACGCATGGGCTACCGATTCCTTTCGACGGACTGAGTAACCTCGCCAGATGGCTCCGGAGAAACTCGATTTGGATTGGTCGCTATACGGGAAGGCAGCCCGTGAACTGGCCGCGATGGTGGCTGACGACGGGTTCCGTCCTGACATGATTTTGTCGATCGCTCGGGGCGGTCTCGTGGTAGCCGGTTCTCTCGGGTACGCCCTCGATGTGAAAAATCTTTACGTTATGAACGTAGAGTATTACACCGGGATTGATGAGCGGCTCGACGTGCCGTTGATTTTGCCGCCGGCACCAGATTTGATCGACCAAGCCGGCTCGCGCGTTTTGATCGTGGACGACGTAGCCGACACGGGCCACACGCTGGAAACCGTGCGTCAATTCTGTGAGGGGAAAGTGGCTGAAGTGCGTACGGCGGTGATTTACGAGAAGTCACACTCCATCGTGAAATGCGACTACGTGTGGCAACGCACCGACGCGTGGGTGTTGTTTCCGTGGTCGAGCGAAGGGCCCGTGGCGGGCATCACCGCCAAGGTGGCCGAAAACTTCTAGACGCCGGCCGTTTACTGCTTCGCGTTTTGCAACAGTTTGAAAAATCGGCTGCGGTTGATTTGCGTTTGATCGTCTGACGACACGGCACTGATTGCCGTAGACCCGGCACCGATTGCCGTAGGCGCTGGCGGTTTGCCGCCCCACGGATCTTTGATGAGCTCTTCAACTGGCTTGGCGTTCGGATCGAACGACACGGAGTCTGCTGGTGCGCCAACGGTAGGAGTCATAGCGGCGGCGGCCGCGGCGGCGATCGTTTCGAGTCGCGTTGGCACAGCTGCCGGTTTTTCTGGAGCAGACGCCTGCTGAGCGGTGACTAGTTGGGGTGCCGGTGCCGGTGTGGCCGCCGGCTGGGCTATAGGTGCGATGTGGGCTACTTGGGCGGCAGTGGCCGGCGCGGGTGCGCCTATGGCGACCAGGCCGCCATCGTGGAGTTCTTTGATGGCATGTGAAATCGCAAATTCGCCCATGCTCAAATGCGCGCCGAGTGCCCGTACGCTGACGCCGCCGCCGATGAGCGCAACAAATGCCCACTGATCGGCTCGCAACGTGACCGCAGCGGTGGGCAGTTTGGGAACGAGGCGAATGGTGACGTCGAGCGAGGGGATCACTTTCGAGATTGACGGCCATTGCTCGATGAGCGAATTGGCCTGATCGAGTAACGGTTCGACCATAGTGGTGGCCGACGATTCCGTCGTCACATCGGATTGAAAGGTGAATTCTCCGTCGCCCATCCGCAACAGTGAAAACATCTTTTCAGTAATGGGGGTGGACGCCAGCGTGGCCGAAGTTTCCAAGGCCGAAATGGCGCCCAGCTCAATAAATACCGCGCCAGAACCCGTTTGGGTCATGAGCCGTAGGCATCCGGTCTTGCGAGTAGTCGCCAAGAATCGCAAGATGTCGGGAAGCGGAAAGGTGTCAGTGTTTCCAGTTAGTGCCATGATTTCCTCCAAAATCAACGCCAACCTGTCGGTTAGCCACTAGACCTATCGGCACCTTGGGCGGCGGAATCCAGAATTCGCACCAACTCTCTAGAATTTCTTTACTTATGGCTCTCGACTTGCGAACAAAATTGGCGGTGGCGGCAGGTAAAGGCACGGCCGCGTTGTCACGTCGCTTGGGGCGAGGTGGAGGTTCGGCGGTCGGTGGCAAAGTGACGTTGGCATTGGCCCGTCTCGCCATCAGCTCCTTGGTGGGTGACCGTCGAGTGGCATTGATTTCGGGTACCAATGGCAAGACCACGACGACCAGCTTCGTGGCAGCAGGGTGGGCAACAGCCGCGCCAATCGTTGCCAATATCACGGGCGCAAATTTGCCGACCGGAGTGGTCAGCGTGCTGGCATCGAGCTCGGCTGATGCCGTCTTGGAAGTCGACGAGGGTCATCTGTCGCGAGTGATGGCCGAGACGTCGCCCACCGTTGTCGTACTGCTCAATTTGTCTCGCGACCAATTGGATCGCGTGGGCGAGGTATCACGCCATGCCGGGCGGTGGCGCGACGCTCTGACCACCCTGCCGGCCACCGTGGTAATCGCTAACTCCGATGACCCGCTGATTGCCTGGGCCGCCATGAATCACACCAACGTCGTGTGGGTAGCGACCGGGCAAAAGTGGCGAGCCGACGCCACCTCATGCCCGTCGTGTGCCGGCAGCATTTCGTGGGACACCACCGGGGCGTGGTCGTGTGACTCATGCGTCTTCACCAGACCGAAGCCACACCTGACGTTGCTGGGTGACACTGTGATCGATCATCGCGCCGCTGACTCAATGCACGTTGTCGATATCGGTCTTCCCGGTTGGGCGAATCGGGCCAATGCAGTCATGGCCGCGGCGGCCTGCGGCTGTGTCGGCGTGTCGGTGGTGGATGCGCTGGCGGCCATGAGCACAGTTGGCGGTGTAGCGGGCCGTTACGAAACCGTGACGATCCGCGGCTCGCAGGCGCGGTTGCTGTTGGCGAAAAATCCCGCCGGTTGGCATGAACTTTTCGAGGTGCTGCGGCCCGCACCGATGCCGGTAATCGTTGGCATCAACTCCCGGATTGTGGATGGCCGAGATCCGTCGTGGTTGTGGGATGTGCCGTTTGAGCGGTTGCGTGGGCGTCGAGTTATTGCCACTGGTGAGCGCGGACGCGACCTTGTCGTGCGCCTGCGCTACGCCGATGTTGACGCCGAATTCATAGAAAATGCGACCGCTGCGTTGGAGGCGGTTGCGCATCTCTCAACTGAATTTGAAGTTGCGGCCAACTACTCCAACTTTCAACAAATGCGCATTGCGGCGACGTCGATCCGGCGTAGCTCTACACGGTCGCGGCGACCTAATTCAGGCGGTGAATCGTGAGTTCACTGAATTCTGTGGGCATCGGCGTGATGTACCCCGAGCTGTTGGGCACCTACGGCGACGGAGGCAACGCGCTGATTTTGGCTCAACGATTGCGATGGCGCGGGGTTGCCGTGGAGCTCGTTGAGATTCGCCCTGGCGATGCCATTCCTGACTCGCTGCAGTTGTATTTGCTGGGTGGTGGAGAAGATGGTCCGCAGGCACTCGCCGCCGACGAGCTGCGGGCATCTGGGGCATTGCATCGCGCCGTTGGTGCGGGCGCGGCGGTTTTGGCCGTCTGCGCCGGATTGCAAATCATGGGCGACACCTTTGTGGGGCTCAACAAGAAGGTGCTCGGGGGGCTCGGTCTCGTGGACGCTCACACCACCACTGGCGCGGGTGCTCGTCGAGTCGGCGAGTTGGTAGCCACGCCGAGCGCCGGGTTGGCGTGTGACGGAAAAGCGTTGCCAGTGTTGACCGGCTATGAAAATCATCAGGGCGACACAGTGCTGGGGCCCGGTGTCGCGGCGCTTGGCCATGTGACCGCTGGAGTAGGTAATCGGCCAGGTCTCGCGCTGGACGGTTTTCACGTTGGACGAGTGATTGGTACGTACTGTCATGGTCCGGTTTTGGCCCGCAACCCCGTGCTCGCTGACCTCTTGTTGACCTGGGCTACAGGAAATACCTTGACCGCACTCGACGACGCAACATGCGAACAACTTCGGGTCGAGCGGCTCGCGCATGGCGCCCGTGGAACCTCAGAAAAGGGAGTCAGGGCGACTGGGCGTTCCGTAAAGCGATCTCTTGGCCGTATCGGCCGTCGACTACGCTGAGCCGACCTGGCGACGTGGCCGAATGGCTCAGGCAAGGGCCTGCAAAGCCCTCTATAGCGGTTCGATTCCGCTCGTCGCCTCCAAAAAAGCCGTTGATCAGGGCATTCCTGATCAACGGCTTGTTGGATTTTTACGACGAGTTGACAGTAGTGTCAACTACAAGTTCGCATAGTGTCAACTACAGATTGGCATAGTGTCAACTACAGAGATTTCGAATGCGAAAGGTGGCACCATGATTGCCGAAAACGAACTGGGCTCTTCGCCGATTGTCGATGTGGACTACGCGCTGTGTGACGCTGATCAGCACTACTACGAGGCGCACGACGCGCTCACGCGTTACCTCGAACCAAAGTATCGACGCATGATCAAATGGATGGAAATCGACGGTCGTAAATCGATGTTGATCCATGCCAAACAGGTCACGGTGGTGCCCAACCCCACGTACGATCCCGTCGGCGCGCCTGGATCCCTTGAGGTGTATTTCCGGGCCGAAAATCACGATGGCCGCGAATTGCGCGACATCATCACCATGCAGCCGATCCAACCCGAATACCAAAATCGCGATGCTCGGGTGGCCCGGCTTGACGAGCAAGGTGTGCAACTCGCTTGGTTGATTCCGAGCCTCGGCTTGGGCATCGAAGAAATGTTGGCTGAAGATCCCGAATCGGCCATGGCCGTGTTTACTGCCTACAACAAATGGCTTGCTGAAGACTGGGGCTATGACCGCGACGGTCGCATCATGACGGGCCCCATGATTCCCCTGATCGACCCGGTAGCTGCAGAAGCCGAAGTCGATCGCGTGTTGGCGATCGGCACCCGCATGGTGATCATGAAAGCAGGCCCGGTGTCGAGCCCGCATGGTCGTCCATTTTCTCCTGCGCATCCGATTCACGATCGCATTTGGGCCAAGCTGGCCGAGGCGGGTGTCGTGGTGGCGATTCACGCTGGTGACGCTGGCTACACCAAGTACCTGGCGGATTGGGGCGAGAATCCCCGTTATATGGGCCAGAAGGCTTCGACGCTGTCTGAGGTCATGAGCATCGGCGTCGAGCGACCGATCTACGACATGATGTCGGCCATGATTTGCCACGGTCTCTTCGACCGTCATCCAACCCTCAAGGTCGCCACGTTGGAACTTGGTTCGGCATGGGTACCGCAATTGCACCGCCGTCTCAAGGTGGCGTACGGCAAGTCACCGCAAAGTTTCAAGAGTGACCCGGTTGAGCAGTTCCGCGACCATGTGTGGATCGCACCGTTTTACGAGGATCGCGTCACTGAGCTTCGCGAGTTGCACGGTGCCGATCGCATTCTTTTGGGGTCTGATTGGCCGCACCCAGAAGGCTTGGCCTCGCCTCGCGGCTGGATCCCCGACTTCGTTGCGCTTGGTGAGGCCGACATGCGCCTGGCCCTGCGCGACAACTTGCTGAACCTCTCGGGCTACTAATCCGACAGTCACCCAAACCGCTCACGCGAAAGCTTGGCTACGTGAAAGTTATCGAACTGCGGTTTTGCGGGATGACTTGGCGGCTACGGCGCGTGCGGCCTCAATCTCGGTGACGGCACCGGCATTTGCCATGCCGCCGGCCCAATCAGCGAGGTGCGAGCGCACAAACCAGTGGTAACGCTCGAGCACGCCAGTCTGACCGATGAGTAGGTCTTGGGAAATCGGATCAATGTCGCCAGTTGATTCCACAGCGTTGCGATGGTCCGTGATTGCACCCTGGTACACGAGATCAAGAGCACCAAGATGAGAGAGCGAGTCGGCTCGATCCAGCGAGTAGTCACCCCAGGTGCGGGCATCCACAATTCGCCCAGGGAGTCCGCTGGGAACGCCGCCGAGAGTTGCAATCCGCTCGGCCAGATCATCGACCATCTGGTCGATGCCGGCTTTCTGCGGATCCAGCATCTGATGGACGCTGATGAAGTTTGGCCCAACAACATTCCAGTGGATGTGCTTGAGAGTCAATGTCAGGTCAATCAGGCTCACCAGTCGTTTTTGCAACGTTTTCGCCACCTGAGCGCCTTGTTCCGTCGACAACGTTGGCACGGTGAACATGGCTTGTCGTGTCGAAGAAATGCGGCCGACTTTGACGACTTTCCTTGGCGCGACGCTCTTTGGTGCAACCGACTTCGATGTCTTTGATGGCATGACTCACTCCTTGCCCCTTTTGGGCTGATGATTGTGAGACTCAACTACCCGGATTCACGGATCGTTAAACAACGTAGGTTGGGCGTCCGAGTGTCGATAGCGACACACGACGGTCCAACCGTCGAATCATTGAACCAACGGGCAGCAGAGTTGGCGCGGCGTTACGGGCTTCCCATACCTCGTCGGTCAGCAACCCCCAACGCACGGCACCCACCGATTGTTTGAGCGCGGGAAGCGTGCGGATCTCTTCTTCGCCTATGTGTTGGTTCAAGGAACGCAGCATGAATTCGACCACGAGCGGAAACGCCGGAATATTGATGGCGTTGTTGAGCGTCGCAATGCAATTCCTGGTCAGATCATGGTCTGAGTCGTGACTCGCTGTGGCGTCGGTTCCGCGTGTGTCTTGAATGAGCGGGTGGATCGTTGCCTCCTCGACCGCCATGTGGGAGGACAGCAATTCCGACACCGTTGCGACCCCGGCATTTCGCAGGTGACCGGGGCGAGAATCTTGCAATTTGGTCAGTAACTTGACGACCGCGTCGTGATCAAGTCGGAGGATATCGATTGCATCTGTCATTGCTGTTTCCCCCTCGGCGGATTGGATTTGCGCCCTTATACCCAGAAAGGCGCTTCCTTAAACATGAGGTTTCCCGAATTTGGTGGTGAGGGGAAATGTCGATGTTTCATCGGCGTATTTACGGTTGCTCCGAGGCGAGGTGGCGGCGCAGTTGGGTAAGGCTCGCGGCGAGCAGACGTCCAACGTGAACTTGGCTGGTGCCAATGCACTCGGCGATTTGGGCCTGGGTGAGTTCGTCAAAGAATCTCAGGTAGACGACGTGTCGCTGACGCGGTGGGAGTTTTTTGAGCACCTTCAAAATCATTTCTTGGTCGAGTATTTCGTCAAATTTCTCTTCTGCAGCTATGACGTGACCGGGTTTCGCTGGATCCAGCGTAAAAGATCGGTACGCGTTGTTGGCCTCGAGCGCTTCAACGACAAGGTCAGCAGAAACACCAAGGTGTCGAGCCAATTCTTCGACGGTCGGCGAGCGATGCAGCGCACGCACAAGCTGTTCAGTGGTGGTGTTGATGACGGCTCGCAATTCTTGGGCGCGGCGCGGCACGTGCACACTCCACGTGTGATCACGAAAGTGGCGTCGCAGCTCGCCGAGAATTGTGGGGGTGGCGAATACGCCGAAGGGAACACCGTGACTGGCGTCAAATCGGTCGATTGCTTTCATGAGACCGATGTGAGCGACTTGAACAAGGTCGTTGAGGGGTTCGCCGCGATCCGAAAACCGGCGGGCACATCGCACCGCCAACCAGGAGGTATGGGTGGCGATTTCGGCGCGGAGCGCTGCGCCGTGGCTCTTTCCAAACAGTTCCAATGATTCGCTAAGCCAGGCCTCTTCCGCCGCGGAAGGCCTGGCCGGTGGCGTCATGAAGAGCCCGAGTGGGGTTTGCCAAAAGGAGGAGGTCGTGTCGACATGCACAACTCAGATACCCAGAGCCGGAGTGAGCGAAACAAAGTGAATCATTTCGACGGAGCGGTTTAGGGCCGCTCATTTCTGGGTATCTGCGATGCATGAAGAAAATACTTATCGCAGTGGATGATTCGGAAACATCAGTGCGTGCTGCCCATTGCGCGCACGAGTTGTTTGGCGACGATGCCCAGTACACCGTGCTGTGCGTTGCCACCTCAATCCCGGTGATGTGGGGCGAGTTCGCTATGGGTTCCGGTATGGCGTACCCGTTGGCTGTTGCGCCAGGCGGCTATACCGGCGGCGTGCCCTTTGTCGTGAGTGACCCCGTCACCCACGACGATTCCGGCAAGGTTGTTACGGCTGTCGACATCGCTGAGAAAACTGCCATAGACGTGGCGACCGATGCGGCCATTCCGTCGCCGCGCACTATTGGCGAGCAAGGGGATCCGGCCTTGGCAATCGTCGAGGCTGCTCGGAAATACGAGGTAGACGTGATCGTGGTGGGTTCGCATGACCGGGGCTGGTTCAGCCGATTGCTCTCGGGATCAGTGGCGACAGCCGTCGTGCGCTCGTCAGAAATCCCGGTCTTGGTAGCACGATAACCTTGGTAGCACGGTAACCGGAGCGTTATCCGGCCTGTGGGTATCGGCAGCGAATGCTGACGTACCCGTTCTCGATTGAAGCGGCGATGTCGCTCATGAGCAACCGAACGATCCCCAACCCCCGACCACTGGACTTGTCGCGGTCAGCCATCGTCCACGACGCTGGGCTGAGCACGTAGGAGCCTTCGGCGGCGTGCCCGCCGATTACTTCTATGCCCCAGCCATCGGGGTCGACGCTTACTTCGATCGGTGTGCCGTCGCCATAGGTAACGGCGTTGGTTACCAGCTCACTCGTCACGACAAGAAAATCATTCACAGTATTTTTAGACGTGTGGTGGTTACGCAAAAATAGCTCGACAAAGGCCCGAGCCGCTTCCGAACTCGAAGGTTCCGCCTTAAACATTCGCGAGACACGATCAGGCGAGCGAGCACTCATGACCGAACTACGCCCTTGAAGCACATGGCGTCACGGTAACGCATGGGGATGACCGCTAAGAGCCCACCGCTCGCGCAGCGGTGCTCGCTGATGTAGACGCGCCGCATCACAAGCTGTTCTTCAGAGCGCACGACGGGCCGAGCTCGCCGTCCCTTGGCCGATCGGGCTGGCGCGCCATCCCAATCTGATGCGCTGTTGAGTGGCCGTGCTCAAAACCGTGCGCAGGTTTTGGCCGACGCTTTCCCACGACATCGATGTAGATATTTTTGCTGTCGACTGTAGGGCCAGTTGTCGTTTCGGGCCGTCGACCATCAGGTCTTCGATTGCGGCCGAAAATGCGGCATGGTCGCCGAAGCCGACGAGCGTTCCAGCGCCATGGGCGAGAACATCTTGTGCGTAGTGAAAGGGCGTTGATACCACTGGACATTGCGCAGCCAACGCGAACGTGAGGGCTCCAGACACAATCTGGTTTTGCCCCCAGTATGGTGCGCAAAAGACATCGGTGACGCGCAGGAGGTCAGCCAGTTCGCTGACCGTCACAAAGCGGTCGATAAACACCACGTGGTTGAAAAGCCCGAGCTCAAATACCAGTTGTTCTAGGCGCAATCGATATTGCTCGCCGCGACTTCGTAACACGTCCGGGTGCGTTCGCCCGGCTATCACAAAAGTGGTCCGAGGGTGTCGCGTCACAATGTCGGCGAGCGCGAACAA
>JAYWAI010000422.1:0-3490 GCA_043782545.1 Acidimicrobiia bacterium | reverse complement strand
GCGTAACCAAACGTCGAATGAATCACTGGATTCGCGACGCCTTCTTTGAGCGATTGCGTCCAATCGACGCGGTACTCGCCGATGTAATCGACGCCCGTTTTGCAACCGTCGGCGAGCGCAATGCGGCATGCGTCTTGTACCGCGCCGGCACCCATGAGCGTGCCTCGGGAGCCAGTGGTTTGGCCCAAGCCGAGCTCGTAGGTGGTGTCGACGCGCACCCGAATTCTCGACGCTTCGACGCCGAGTTCTTCGACGGCGACTTGCTGGGCAACAGTGTGAATGCCTTGGCCCATTTCGGTCCAGCCGTGCATCAACGTGATGGTGCCATCGGCTTCGAATCGCACCAGGGCGCGGGTGATTTCTTTGAACCCGTTCCCGAGCCCAGAATTTTTCATACCGAGGCCCAGCCCGACGTGTTTTCCGGCCGAGCGGGCCGCGTCGTAGGCGGGCTTGATGGCGTCAAGACAGGCCGCCGCGCCCAGGCATCCGTCGTCCATGATTTGACCGGGACCCCATTGCTCGCCGGGGCGAATCACGTTGCGTTCACGCATGGTCCAGCCATCAATGCCGACCAATTTGGCGAGGCGATCCATGCACCCTTCCATGGCAAATTGGGCTTGGTTCGCGCCGAAGCCGCGGAACGCTCCGCACGCCGGATTGTTGGTGCGCACGGCCGTTGCTTCGACGTCAATCGCCGGGACGTGATACGGCCCTGACGCGTGCCCTGCGGCTCGTTCGAGCACCTTCATTCCCACGCTGGCATAGGAACCCGAGTCGCCGATCATGCGGGCTTTGACCGCGGTGAGATGGCCTTGCCTATCGCAGCCGACCCAATACTGCATGCGGATTGGATGGCGCTTTGCGTGAATCAGCAAGCTCTCTTCACGGCTGAGTGTGCATTTCACCGGACGGCCCAGCAGCCATGCGGCGAGCGCTGTTTGACCTTGGTTCGACATGTCTTCCTTGCCGCCAAACGCGCCGCCGTTGCTCACCAATTCGACGGTGATTCGCGTGCGCTCGGCTTCGGGAATGTTGAGGATGGCGGCGATCTGATTGCGGTCGTCCCAAACGCCCTGGCCCCCGGAATACACATGCATGGTTTGGGCATCGGGGTTCGGCACCGCGAGGGTCGATTCGGGTTCGAGGAACGCGTGCTCGATGCGTTGTGTTTGGAAAATTTCGTGCACCACATGTGCGCTGGCTTGCAGCGCGGCGTCGGTGTCGCCGCGGTCGTAGTGCGACACCGACAACACGTTGGAATCGGTTTTCCACACTGCGATTTCAGGGTCGGCAATAGCGGCGATCGGGTCGGTGATGACGCGCCGCGGGGCATACGTGACGTCAACCAACTCAGCGGCGGCACGGGCGTTGATGCGAGTATCGGCGACCACAATGGCCAGCACGTCACCGGCGTAACTCGTGCGCCCGCCAACGGGAATGAACACCGGCCAGTCTTGGTGGATGATGCCGACGTGCAACGCGCCGGGCACATCGGCTGCGGTGTACACGGCCACAACGCCCAGGGCGTTGCGAGCCCTGTCGAGGTCGATGGCGACGATGTCGGCTCGGGCGTGTTTCGTGAGGTGCAGCGCGGCGTGCAAGGTGCCGGGCACACGCATGTCGTCAACGTAGTTTCGGTCGCCCAACGCCAACTCGTGAGCTTCGTATTTGGCACCCCGGGTACCCACGCCGCCGGGCAAGGAAATGTCGACCGGCGTGTCGTTGGCCACGGCTTGGACGGCGTCGAGGATCTTCACGTAGCCGGTGCAGCGACATAGGTGAGCGCCGAGATGCGGTTGCATCTCTTCACGCGTCAGCACGCGCCCCGCGGCCGCCTTTTTATCGATCTGGGCTTTGGCTCGCACCACGATGCCGGGGATACAGAAGCCGCACTGCAGACCGCCGCAGGCCGCGAACGCGTCGGCGTATTTCGTGCGCTCGGCGGGCTCAAAACCTTCCAGGGTGACCACAGCTTTGCCGGCTGTTTTGTCAACAGATTGCTGACAACTCACCACCGCTTTGCCGTCGATCAATACGGTGCAACACCCGCATTGGCCACTCGGTGAGCAACCGTCTTTTGGCGAGGTGATGTTGAGTTCGTCGCGCAGAGCACTGAGCAAGTGTGGATGATGCTCGCCCACGTTGACTGACTCGCCGTTGACCGAAAATGACACTGTCATCTTGCACCTCCAACTTCAATGGGGCCTGTCGTGGGACGCACCACGCCCCGTTGGGAAGCGATACGTCCGTAGTGCTCGATCATGCGATATCGGTCGAAATCGAACAATGTGTTTTTGTAGTTGTTGCACCAGTCAAGATCGCAGCGAGCCATCACCAATTCGTCGCCGGTGGTGAGCGCTTGGGCCACGATTTGGCCGCTGGGCGCAATGATCGACGTCTGCCCGAGCGAGTCGACGCCTTCTTCCACGCCGCCTTTGGCCACGCCAACGACCCAGGTGCCATTTTGATATGCACCCGATTGCATCACCAGCGCGTTGTGAAAACCCTGCAGAATATTTTGGCTTGGATCTGGCGCGTAATGGATCGGAGTGTTGTAACCAATCAGCACCAATTCGACGCCTTGTAGGCCCATCACGCGGTACGTTTCGGGCCAGCGGCGATCGTTGCAAATGGCCATGCCCACGAGGCCACCGAATGCCGGCCATACTCCGAAGCCGTCGTCGCCAGGCTCGAAATAGAAGCGTTCCATGTGTTGAAACGGCCGCCACGATTCGTGATGTTCATGGCCGGGAATATGGATCTTGCGGTACTTCGCCACGATGCTGCCATCGCGTTCAACCAATATTTGCGTGTTGAATCTGCGCACAGCGCCATTGGTCTCGGTGACCAGTTCGGCGTATCCCAACGAGAAGCCGATACGGAGGCGGCGGGCCTCGTCGAAGAGCGGTTGCGTGTCGGCGTTGGGCATCGAGCGCTCGTACCAATGGTCGGCTTGCGCGATATCGTCCACGGGCCAACGCGGGAAAAATGTGGTGAGCGCCAGCTCGGGATACACCACGAGATTGCACCCGTGATTGCTCGCCTGGTGGAGCAAATCAATGAGCCGGTCGACGACTTTACGGCGCGTGTCGGCCTTCTGAATCGGGCCGAGTTGAGCGGCGCCAATGGTCACGATTCTGGTCATAACGTCACCTCGTTGTTGGCCAATTGAATCATCACACTCAGCAGTACGTTCGCGCCTGCTTCGAGATCAGCGTCGTCGGTGTGCTCGGCCGGATTGTGCGAAATACCACGGTGGCTTTGCGTGAAAATCATGGCGGTGGGGCAGACCCTGGCGAGCATCTGGGCGTCGTGCCCGGCCCCTGATGGCATGCGCATCACGGTGTTTCCCTGTTTGGCTGCCGTGCGTTCCACGAGCTCGATCACACGGGGGTCAAAAGCGACCGGCTCAAAACGAGCGAGTGATCGCGACGTGATCGTGACGCCTTCGGTGTCGGCCAACATCGTGCAATAGGCGGCTAACTCGCGC
>JAYWAI010000421.1:0-9294 GCA_043782545.1 Acidimicrobiia bacterium | reverse complement strand
CAAGCCTGGCACAGTGACATCAGCAAAACTCGATGATCACGGTTCCGGCGTGCAGTGGCACATCGAAATCACGACCGCCACTGGTTTTGCGGACGTCAACGTCGACGCAGTGACCGGCAAGGTCACGAACTCACGTGATGAAACTGCCGAGCACCAAGGCGGCGGCAATGGTGGCAATGAAGCCAAGGATGTCAACGGAAAAGAAGCCAACGGTCAACCCGAACAGGCCGACCCAGCCGCGACAACCGGAGCGACGACAGCTCCCGCCGCGAACGCCTAACGAGTCCTCCAACGTGAAAGGGGGCAAGAACTTTCCGGTTCTTGCCCCCTTTCACGTTTTCAGAAAAGGAAATTCGGCACCTGTTCCATGCTTAGAACTCAAGCCGAATTGGTCACCGATAGTTGTCGGTGTGGCCCATCGAGTAGCGACCAGGGAGCGGGAAGATAGTGAGCCCGTGGGGTGCATTGCCCACGGGGATGGTGTGGGTCACCACACCAGTCGTCGTGTCGATCACGTACACCACGCCGTTGTAGCGGCCGGAAATCCAAAACTCTTTGCCGTCGGCCGACACCGCACCCATGTCAGGACTGCCGCCAACTCTCCACGTCGTGATCACCTTGCGTGTCGCAATATCGATCACAGTAATGGTGCCCGACGAGCGGTTGGTGGCGTACAACTTGGTGGCATCACGGCTGGGATACACCCCGTGGGTACCGAGGTCGGTGGGAATTGTTTCGATTTCCTTCATCGAGTCAAGATCAATCACCGAGACTTTTTTGAGCATCTCGTTGGCCACAAAAAACACTGTCCCGTCGGGCGACAACTTGACATCGATCGTCATGCCGCCGAGGTGGAGCATCCCGGTCACCTTCATGGTGTCGAGGTCGACGCGAATCACGTCGCCGGAAAACTCGCACGACGCCAACATGATCTTGCCATCGGGGGTGAAGTCGGCGTGGTTCACTCCACGGCACCCTGTCGGCGTTTCGCTCAGTTTTTTCCACGTGTGCCAGTCGTACGTATCGATGCGGTTGTAGGCCTCCACCATCACAATGGCCTTGGTGCCATCAGGCGAGAAGTACAGGTTGTAGGCGTCGGTAATCGGGATCGTTGGTTGGGGAGCGCCGGTGAGCGGATCGATCGGGGTAAGGGTGTTGGAGCCAGACGTGGTGGCGTACAACATGCCCAGATCCCATTGCGCAACAACATGCTGCGGCTTCTTGCTGATGTCGAAATGGGCGACCACTTTGTACGTCGTCGGGTCGATTTCGTCGAGCGTTGCGCCACCTTGGTTTGGTACATACACCCGCGTTGGAATCTTGGCCAACTTCGGATCGATGTCACTCACCTTGAGCGTGTGCGCGTAGACGTTGACTCCGGGGCCAGAACCATGAGGGCCCAAACCCAGCGTCGGGCTCAGCGTCGTGGTTGAAATAGTCGGCAGCGTCGTGGTTGACGTCGTGGTTGTCGACGCGCTCGACGGCGTTGACGTCAGTGTTGACGAGGTCGACGACTCCGACCTGCCGACCAACGTCGTCACGGGCGCCGTCGTCGTCGTTGAGCAAGCGGCGACGACACATACAGCCGTGAGCGCCGCTAACCGCCGGAAGATTTTGATCGGCACTATTTCCCCAATTTAATAAGTGACACGTCTGCTACGGATTCGTGGTTACGTTCGCCGCCGACGACAACGACAGTCGAGCCGACCAGCGCCACCCCCGGATCGGCGGCCCGTTGAGCGAGTCCGATAGTAAGCACAACAGCGCCCGGCGTAGGGGACCACATTAAGAGTTCACTGCTGAAAGCATCGGAGCGACGCCCACCGATGAGCAGCACGCCACCTCCAATGGTCGCCACGCCGGCATGAGAAACCGAATGAAGTAGAGACGCTCCCGGCGTCACCGCACCAGAGGCGGGATCAATTTCCACAACCTCATTGATGGACACACCATCGGTCACTTCACCGCCCAACAGCAGAATTTTGTGATCAAACAACACCGCCGAGCCGTAACGGTTTCCATGAACCAGTTTGGCCACCACACGCACCTTCCACGTGGTGGCATCAATAGCCAACACATCGCGATATTGCAACGTGCCCGATGCTCCACCAAGCACATAGATCGTGCCGCCATCGGCCACCGCGGCGAGATCGGCGCGAGGCTCGGGCAGGTGAGCAGCGACCTTTGCCATACCGCCTGGCGTCCACGTTTGAATAAGATCCGACGCTGTATCTGACCCTCCGCCAATGATGACGAGCTGCCCGCTGGCCCATACCGCGGCGGCATCGTGTACCGCCACGGCGAGGGTGCCGACTTGTTGCTCGGCACCAGTCGTCGGGTCGATTTTGACTATGCGATCCGTCGAAACTCTCGCCGAGTTGAGACCGCCAGCGCCGTAAACGGAAACACCATCGGTAGCGGTCGCCAGTCGGCTCACAGGCTCAGCCAACAAAGGGCCCGCCGTGACGTCAATGACCTTTGACGGCAATGCCGGTGGCTTCGTCGCCGGGGTAACCACCGCTGCTGTCGTGGCGACCGGAACGATCGAAGCCGAGGTTTTCGCACTCGCCGTTTCGGCGGCCGCCGTTGTCGCACCCGATGCGCGCAAGGTCGTCGTGGTCGCCGGACTCGACGACGAACCCGAGCACGATGCCATCATCGCAAATGCCGCTGCTACCGCGACAACACGGAACATTGCTCGAATTTGCACGGCGGCAAACCTAACAGCGCGCCTGCGCCAGGAGCAGTCACGCTGCCGGTTGTTGGTCAACGCACGGTAAACCGTACGGGCCCTCATTTACGTCTTCGCCGGGAGTCGCCGTCGGCGAGCATGCAATGTAACGGCGATCCCCGCCAGGACGAAAGCGCATACTGCCACGTACGTCCGAGAGACGCCACGAGACGTCGTAGCTGCTGCACTGCCGGTCTTTGCGCACGTTGCGAAACAATTCGAAACTGTTTCTACAACAGCCACCGGTTGAAACCCGTTGGCGGCTGTGGTGACGAAGTCGACTATCGGCACCGCCAAGCGTTGCGCCTCAGGATCACTGGCCAAATCGCCATAGGAAATGGCATCACCATAGCCCCAGACGGCACCTTCGCTCGTCGCTATCCAGTACCCGCTACCCGACGCTGAGTAAGCAATTCGTATGACCGTTCGCGCTTGACACAGCCCTGACACCGCGGGATTCAAGGCTCCAAAAAACTGAGCGTCGCCAAGTGGATACACCGACCCACCAACACCCGCCAGTACGTAACCTTTGCCCGTAGCCGTCGACGCGATCGAGGCGATTGGCTCAAGCGGGGCCGCGGAATTTGCGGGGGCGTGCGAATTAATTTGGCCACCAAAGTCGCCAGCGTCACCCAGGTGGGTAACCGTGCCGTCTCTGTGGGCAATCCACAATCCACGGTCCGTTGGCGTTGGCGCTATCCCGATGGTGGGTGACTGCACTGCGGGCGACGTTGCAAACGCGACCGCGTCACCAAAGTTGTACACCGAACCGTCAGATGACGCGATCCAGTATCCCTTGCCCGAGTTGGTACTCACCATTTGTACGACGTGAGCGGTCGAGCCGATCGCGGCAATTGATCCAAGTTGCGGTGCTCCTCCGTACGCCTGGACCGCACCCGGCGCGGTGACCTCCCAATAGGCGCCGGGCTGCACACCAGCGGCCATCGCTACGACGCCGGTCGTGCCCGCCGGATCGTTCAACTTTTTGGTGGTATTTGAACCGAACCCAAACATCGCGCCATAGCTACCCAGTTGGTAGTAGCCGCCAGCGCTATTTGGAGTCGACGAGCGCGACACTGATTTGTCGAAGTCACACCTACTGCCTACTGGCAAACCCAAGGCCAACCGAAGCGAAGGATGCGGGTTTATCGAGATGTTTTTCGGCGTCCGAATTTCGAAATGAAGGTGCGACGTTGTCGACTCGGCGTCACCAGAGTCGCCCACATACGCAATGAAATCCCCACCTTTGACCACAGATCCTTTGGCGATGCCAGGGGCGAAACGATACTCAGGCGAATTCGAATCATCATCGGTGCCCGGCGAATCGTTATTGATATGCATGTACTCGGTTTTCCAACCGTCAGGGGCCGTGATCTCCAGCAAATTGCCTGGGCCAGTAGACGCGACCGATACCAGAAGATTTGTAATTGTGCCGTCGGTGGCGGCAACGATTTTGGCCAACTTGGGTTGATAAATGTCTTGCCCTTTGTGCGACCATGCACCTCGGTCGCTGGCGAAATCATCGGTAAAATCGGAGGCGTTCGCCGACGGCACCGGAAATGTGATGTGCCGTGCCGGCACAATTCCGTAGTCACGACTGGCAATGCCGACACTGTCGCTGGCAAACGCGTTACCGGCTGGCGATAGTGCAGCGAGAGTTCCCCAAGCAACGGCGATCGCGATTTTCTTCCCCCGGTCAAACATCTTTTGCAGTGTCGCGAACTATTGCGAGCTGCGCCTGTGAGCCAGGTAAGAGCTACACGAGAATGAGGCGGCCCGACCGGGCCGAAATCATCACGCTCAACGTATGGAGAGTTGCGCATCCGCGCCAGCTGGGCGGCCCTGCACCAAGCCCAGCAGCGCATTGGCACCAACACTGAGCGGGTTGCTGCATCGCGAAATCAGCAAATCGGTATCGAGTCGGCCGTCGGTAATGGTGGGTCCGAATGGGCTCCAAAAAGTACCGTCGGCGGTCACCGTAAGCTCGGCAGGAATTTGGTAGTGCGGAATTCCCACCCCCATGTGTTGCTCGTCGGCGCGGCCGCGTTTGATGATTGGACGCACGATGTGATCCTCATCAGCTACGCCAAGCGAACGATGCAGCTCACACAAGCGCGCATGGTCGTCGTCGCTCAATCGACCAGGTTCGGCTGTCGTCGCAATGCGCACTTTGAGCCCGGCGTCGACAAGCCTCGGGATGGCGTCGACCACTTTGGCGAAGTTCTCATCGCCTCGAAATTCGTCGTTGGCTTCGGCGTCGGGTGAATCCAAGCTGATTTGCAACGCCACATCTTTGCCGGCGAGTTGCCTCACTCGCTCCAAACGCTTTGGCGCGAACATCGTGCCATTGGTGAGCACCAACGTGGGCAGAATGTCCGATATTTCGGCAAGGGTGTCGGGCATGGAGGCCAACAAAAACGGTTCTCCGCCAGTGATGCCGATATCGGTGAAACCGAGCGCCTTTGCTTGGTGGGCAATCTCGATCATGCGGGCCGACCCAAGATCGCGTTTTGCTGACGACGGCGACGATGCCGTCAAGCAGTAGTCACAGGTGAGGTTGCAGTGGTAGTTGCTGTACATCCAGACGCGGCCTGGCAATGCACCCTCTGAAATAGCCGTGGCGATAGCTGTAGTCATGATTTTGTCCCGGTGAGGTTGAGGGTTTTGGGCGCGCCAGCGAGGTCGAACCCTTCACTGGCGAGTCGAGCCAAAGTGCCATCGTCATTCGGCAACTCAAGTGCAGTGCACAGGCGATTGAGTAAGAGCGTTGTCGAGGCTAAGAGCGTCAGCTCCACGAGTTCGTGATCGGCGAAATACTGTTTGACACTCGCCGCCAGTTGGTCGTCGATGGGATTGGTCGTGGCCATCGCATCCACCCACGCGAGCAACGCCATCTCGGCTTCGTTCGAGAAGGTGCCAACGATTGGAGCATAGCCGCGCAACGCTCGGATCTCATCGACGCTGAGCCCTACATCGAGCGCCACGCACGTGTGGGCGTTGATGCAATAACGGCAGTGCGCGTCGACCGACATGCGCAAGATCACCAGTTCTTTGAGTCGTGTACTCAGGCAGCCCGGCCCTAATACCGCACCCAAAAAATTGAGTGACGGCCCGAGCAACTCGGGCACTTGAGCGATCGCCGCCGCGATCGGGCCAGGATCGCCACCCTCGAAAAATTGGCGAGTCGTGAGAGGCGCAGTCGCCGCGGTGATGAGTTCAATTCTGGGCATGGAGGCGGTGCCTTTCAGCGATGGTATTGATGCAGTTGGCAATGCTTGTTTTGGGAATACGCTCGGCAACCCGAAGTGCATCCTGGAAGGTGTCAATGTCGTCGAAGGTGTTCGTCGTGGCATACCGCAAACCCAACAGTTCGAGGCGGATTTTTTGGTGGTACAACGTATCGGGCTGGCTCATGGGGACGCCCACGACGGCTCGTTGATTTGGCGCAGCGAGTCCAATACACCAATAGCCGCCGTCGCTCGTTGGGCCGAGTACGGCATCGTGTTCGGCTAAAGCTGCCACGATACTCGTGAGGTCGCAGGTCATGACTTCAGGGCTATCCATAGCCATGATGATGGCCGGGCCACCAATGTCATCAAAGCCGTTCGCCAGTCGTTCATCGAGCCCGTCCCCGCGTTGGGGCACGACTCGCCAGCCGTCGGGTATCCAGTCGCCCGGCTCGCCGTCCAGCAACACCGCCGGGGTGACCGAATCATCGACGACCGAGGCAATGAGCGCGACGGCGTGATCGAGCAGTTGCGTGGCGACGGCTGCTGCTTCGTCGGGCTCGCATGGCGGGCACAACCGGGTCTTAACTCGGCCAGGTACGGGCGTTTTAGCAATCAACGCCACGGTGATGAGTTGCCCGGTCATTGGCGTCGCCGGTCAGCGAGCAGCACTGCAATGATCGTCATCGAATCGACGATTTCGCCACTCAAAACCATGGCCACCACATCATCGAATGTGAAAATTTTGCGTCGAATGAGCTCGGTATCGTCCGCTGCTATGTCATGAGGAGTAAGCCCCGTGGCGAAGTACAGCCATGCTGTTTCGTCAACCACACTTTTCGACGTATTCAGGACGCTGACTTGCTCAAGGTGTGCCGCGCGAAACCCAGATTCCTCGGCCAATTCACGTTGCGCAGCCTGTTCATTGGTCTCGCCGGCGTGCACACCACCAGTGGGCATTTCCCACGTCGCACGGCCAATGATGTAGCGCCACTGTTGCACCAACATCACTTGGTCATCGCCGACGAACGGCAACACGCCCACTGCGCCAGCGCACTGCACGATGCCGTATTGGGTCGTGCGGCCATCAGGCAGCTCGGCCTGGTCTTCTACGACCGTGATCCATGGGTTTCGGTACACCTCGCGCCGCGATAGCTGACGCCACGGTTGCGGCTCGCCGTCCTCAAGTGGCGACATGGTTTACCTCGCGAAAAATTCTCGACATATCTTTGACAGCGGTCAGCGTGCCGCGGACCGTACCCGTCACTTTTGATTTCCCCAAACGCGGGGCGTAACTCACGTCAACTTCAAGAATTCGATCCCCACGACGATGCGAGCGAAGCACCATTTCTAATGGCCAACCCGACCGCCGATCAGTCATGGCAAGGCGCACCAACGAGTCGCGTCGCATGGCGCGCATCGGGCCCAGGTCGTGCAACGACAGGCCGGTGCGTCGGCGGATGATCCGAGACAGATACCAATTCGCGACGCGAGCATGGAGCGGCCACGCGCCTGCCTGGGCGATCCGGCGGCCCAACACGAGATCGGCCACTCCGGCAAGAACCGGGTCGCACACGATCGGCAATTGGCCGGTATCGAAACTGCCGTCGGCATCACAGAACGCGATCACGTCGGCGGTGGCGGCCTGCAACCCGGCCCAACAGGCCGCTCCGAAACCGCGCTGCGACGCCGACACCACCAGGGCTCCATGCGATTCAGCGACGGAACAAGTGGCATCGGTCGAGCCGTTGTCGACAACGATCGCTCGATATCCGCTAGGTAAAAGCGGGAGGATTTTGGCCAGCCCTGCTGCTTCGTTGAGTGCAGGAAAAACAACGTCAACAGTCATGATTCTGTGACCGCCACGACCGGATCGCGCAGCGATGCGGTAGCGAACTCGCGCATCCCATCATGGAACGTAACAGCAGCTTGGAAACCCAATTCAGAGTGTGCGCGCTCAGCCGAGGCAAACACGTGCCGCACATCGCCGAGACGAGCGCCCCCGACGATTTGGGGACGCAGACGTCCGCCATCGAAGTTGTCAGCCAGGGCGTTGGCCATGTCCAAAATTGTGTGCGGCACTCCGCTGCACGCGTTGAACGCTCGTGGGCCACTTCGGACCAGCCCGAGCGCTAACACGTTGGCGTGGGCCACGTCGCGCACGTGCACGAAGTCGCGAATCTGGCCACCATCTTCAAACACCGCTGGCTCGCGGCCGGCGGCAAAGGCAGACCGAAAGATGCTCGCTACCCCCGCGTACGGCGTGTCGCGGGCCATGCGCGGGCCATACACATTGTGATATCGCAACGCAGTTACTGACACGTCGGGGCGCTCCCGAGCAAACGAAAAGGCCAGATGTTCGCCATGCAATTTCGTAGCCGCGTAGACATTACGAGGATCCAGTTTGGCGTCTTCGTCAACGGCAAACGGTGTCAGCGCAGCACCACATTGCGGACACGGTGGCTCGTATTTGCCGGCCGCCAGATCGTCAACTCGCCGCGGGCCAGGCTGCACGTGACCATGCTCGGCGCAGCGGTAGCTACCTTCGCCGTACACCACCATCGACGATGCCACCACCAGTGACCGTACGGTCTCGGAGTGATTGACGGCGAGCAACACCTTGGCCGTCGCCAGATCGTTATTGCGCACATACTCAACAACATCATTGAAGTCGAGCCCGAGTCCGACCTTGGCGGCCTGATGACACACGGCATCCACTCCGTCGAGCGCGCCAGACATAACCCCATCGTCGCAACAGTCGGCCCACACATAGCGAGCCAACGGGTTGAGATAGCCCGGCACCCCCGCGTGGGCGGCGAGATCAAGGGAGTCGACCACGGTCACGGCATGGCCGTTCGAGATGAGTTCGTCGACGATGTGTGAGCCAATGAAACCAGCGCCACCGGTCACTAACACGTGCATTAGCGCCATGCCCCCGTGAGAGCGCGACTTCGGCTAGACGCCTCGTACACGATGGCTGCTTCATCGGGAATGACCCGATGGTGCATCACTATTCGACCGGCGATCACCGTGGAATCAACGCACGAACCGTTCGCCGCATAGGCCAGCGCGGCGTCGACATCACCAATGCAGAGTTCCGGCGTGGCAAGGTTGATCAACAAGAAGTCGGCCGGCGCGCCAACGGAAACAGTGCGCCCGCCGAGCAATTGCGACTGTTGACCGCGAGCAATCGCCAACGACTGCCGAGCCGCCAACGCGCCAGGATCGACGGTGGCGTGCTTGGCCAACGTCGCCATGGTTTTCATGTCAGCAAACATGTCCAGACTGTTGTTGGATGACGCGCCATCGGTGCCCAAACCCAACGGTATTCCAGCC
>JAYWAI010000420.1:0-9299 GCA_043782545.1 Acidimicrobiia bacterium | reverse complement strand
GCCGACTATCCAAACGAATACGACGCCTGGGATATCGACGCTCCGGCATTAGCGAATCGGTTGCTGCTTGGCGATCAGGTGACCGTGACGATTCCCGACGGAGATGAGCTGGCTCGGACCGTCATCGTTGAACACACATTTGGGGTATCGCGGGTGTCACAGTCGTTCGTGGTCAAGTCGGCCAGTCGCCAAGTGGACGTGGTCACCGAAATCGACTGGCACGAGAGCAAGCGACTCGTGAAAGTGGCCTTTCCGGTGAATGCCAGAGCGCTACACGCCACTTATGAAATTGCCTACGGACATGTGCAGCGACCCACTCATCGCAACACCTCGTGGGACCAGGCACAATTCGAAGTGTGTGCCCACCATTGGGCCCATCTCGGGGACCCATCGGGCGGGCTCGCCGTTTTGAACGACGCCAAATATGGCCATGACGCGCTCGGAAATGTGTTGCGGCTCACGCTGTTGCGTTCGCCGAAGTCACCCGACCCAACCGCCGACCAAGGCCACCATGCATTTACGTACGCGCTGATGCCGGTCAGTGGTGAGCCCATTGCTGCGGGCGTTGTCGCGGCGGGAGCAGATCTGAATTCGCCGCTCTTTGTGTCGGGTCGCGGATCACCGAACGGCACTCTGGCTCGCAATCTGTCGTTTATCACGATTGACCACCAGCACGTTGTAGTCGAGGCGTTCAAACCTTCCCACGACGGCGACGGCGTGATCATGCGGGTGCGCGAATCGCGCGGCACCGCAGCCAAGGCGACGATCGAGTTTGGCATCGCGGTTCGTTCCGCGCAGCGCAGCGATCACACAGAGCGTCCGCTCGATCAGACGGTCATGCTCACGAATTCGTCATTGTCAATCGAGCTGTCGGCGTTTGAAGTGGCCACGTTTCGATTGCGTTGATCCATGTAGGCAATCGCCGCGCCTCCCAGAAGAATCCCGTAGCTCATTTGATTCATCCAGGCTAGGAAAAGCGTGATGCCGCCGATGGCGCCCAAGATCGGATTGGCTCGAAGCACGCCCAGCACCAGACCAAGTTGAAACAGGGCGGTCACCACCGCCCACCAGCTAGTGGCGACCAACGCCCCCGGCAGCACGTGGCGGAGCGAGTTTTTTGTGCCGCTGCCCACCTTGATCATGACTGTGGTCCACAAGATGAGCACGGCCAGCATGAAGGGCCAACGCACCCATTGCCACACGACGAGAAATGCGTGAGCGCCCCCGTGAGGAAGTCGCTTTTCAAACCCGTACAAGGGGCCCAAAACAACCTGGAGCAATACCGCAATGACGACCAACGTTGTGGCGGCGCCAAGGGCTAGACCAACGGCGCGACCTTTGAGCCCCTTACGTTGTTCGGGAATGCCGATGACTCTCGACAGTGCTCGACACAAGCCGGCGAACCCTTTAGACATGCTCCACAACGCGCCGACGCTGGCAATGATCGCCACTCCCGAACGCGTGTTGTTGAGCATGTCCAAAATGCTGCCGCGAATACTGGAAGTTTGGCCCGACGCCAACAAATCGTTGACCCACCTCACGATGCTGGCTCGAGCGCGCTGAGCGGCATTGTCACCAATGAACGTCTCCATAGTGCCGAGTAACGACACGGTGGCCAACAAAGCTGGGAACAGACTGACGAATCCCCAGAACGTGACCCCAGCGGCCACGTCGCCAAGCGACTGGGGCTTGACGAACTGACGAAATAGGTTGGCCCGCTCTCTGAGTTGTCCAAGTCTTGCTGGCATAAATCAGCGGGCACTTGCGACGGTTGACAGCAACGGCTCAAGTTCGGCCAACATCCGTTGACGCTCGTGTCGGTAGGCCTCAACGTTCGCCATTTTGATGTGTTCGTAGCCGCGAATCATTGACGGTAGCGACGCCCATTGCCGGGCAAGGTCGCGTTGCTCATCGGAAAATTCGTCGAACCGAGCGACAATGTCGTGAACGTCGTTGATGTATTCGACGATGAGTGATCGCTCTGTGCGTCGGACGCTGGCGTAGCCAAAGACATCGAATGGCGTGCCGCGTAGGCGCTTGCCGGCCCGAAGGATGCCAAACATCACTGGCGCACTGCGGCGCAGGCGAAGCTTGCTGCGCATCCCAAAATAGCGCAACGCCGGGGGGTGCAATCGGTAGGCGACCTTGGCATCGACGCCAAAATCGCGTTCGATGGCGGCTCGAGTTTCGGGGAGCAAAGCCAGGCGAGCAACCTCATACTCGTCCTTATACGCCATCAGCTTGAACAGACTCGCGCTGACGCGTTCGCCAAATTGTGCGTCAACGCGCCGGGCTGTGGCCACAACGTCATCGAAACGTTGGGCATATTTCGCCGATTGATACGCGCTCATCTCAGCGTGAAAATCAACGCTGGAAGGCGTAGTGTCGTCGGCGCCGGGTTCGGCGAGTGACGGATCGTGTGCGAGCGCTCGGCCCCATGCGAAGGCCGACAAATTGGCCGCAACCGCCGCGCCGTTCACGGCGATCGACTGCTCAATAGCGGCCGCGCTCACCGGGATCAACCCGTGCTGGTACGCGAAGCCCAAGAGCAACACGTTGGCGGTCGCTGCCGATCCCACTTTGGCCAGCGCCTCAGCTTCGGCGTCAATCATGACCATTGCTGACGCGTGCGTCGCCGCGCCGATGGAGGAAACAATGTCCTGAGTTCTGGGCAAAACTAGGTTTCGGTCGATCAGCATTCGCCCCGCCGGCGATGCGAACCTCGAGACGCAGGCAATCGTGCACGCCGGGTCGGCGACCTCGAGTGAACGTGCTGATGCGCCGGCAATTGGATCACAGACCAACAGCACGTCACACGAGGCCGTGGCAACGCGTGACCCTGGCGCGTCATGCCCCGACGTGATGATGACGTCACTGATAACCGGTCCCCCTTTTTGTGCCAAACCTGTTTGATCCACACCGCTGGCATGGGCGCCGTGCAGCATCGTGGCGGTGCCCAACAGCTGGCTCAACGTGACGATGCCGGTACCGCCGACGCCGACAATGCGAATGGCGCAATGCTGTGCGTCAACTTGCAGTACCGGCTCTGGAAGGTCCGTCGGTGCCTTCGCGCCCTTTACCCGCTGGTGGTCACCGGGCGTCACTTCCATAAAGCTGGGGCAGTCGCCGCGAACGCAGGATTCGTCGATGTTGCACGATGCTTGGTCGATAGTTGTCTTCGGCCCAAATGGCGTGTCGATTGATTCCAGGGACAAGCAATTTGATTGGGTCATGCAGTCCCCGCAGCCCTCGCAGATCCGTTGATTGATGACGATCTTGTGCCGTGGCGTTGGGGCCAGGCCTCGTTTGCGTTTGCGACGAAGTTCGGCCGCGCACTCTTGATCGTGAATGAGCACCGTGACACCGGGTGTAGCCGCCAGGCGACGTTGTACGGCGTCAAGTTCGTTGCGGTGAAACAGCCCGACGCCATTGGGAAGTGACACACCGCGATAGCGATCCAAGTCTTCTGTAGTGACACAAATTTTGGCCACCCCTTCGGCCAATAACATTGAACAGAGACCTGTGACTGGTTGTGCGCCGGTGGCATTTTGGCCACCGGTCATGGCGACAGCCGAGTTGTAGAGCAGTTTGTACGTCACATTGACGTTGGCAGCCACTGCAGCACGCACGGCAAGATGACCGCTATGAAAGAATGTTCCGTCGCCCAGATTTTGAAAAATGTGAGGCGTCGAAACGAACGGTGACATGCCGACCCAATTGGCGCCTTCGCCACCCATTTGAGTGAGCCCGATCACATCGCCGGAGCGTTCTGGGTCCATCCACATCACCATCGAATGGCAACCAATGCCGGCGCTCACGATCGATCCTTCTGGCACAACGGTCGAGGTGTTGTGTGGGCAGCCTGAACAAAACCACGGCTCGCGTTGTACGTCTAGGGGGATCAACGTGTGAGTTCGTTTTCGTTCCAGCGCACTGATCCTCTTACCCGAGGCTTCGGGCAATGCCACCCCTGCGGCGTGCAGTCGCTGAGCAAGCACACGGGTGATGTCGGCGATCGAAATCGTACCGAACGAGTCGAAACCGTCGAGTTGCGCGGATCGCCGTTTGCCCACAATCGCCGGGCGAGCGTCAGTCTCATAGAGCGCGGTGATGATCTGATTCTCGACGAATCCGCGTTTTTCCTCGACGACAATGATTTCGCCAACCCCTTGCGCGACGCGTCGTACGAAGTCCGGGTCGACCGGCCAAATCATGTCCAGTTTGCCCAAGCGAATACCCGCTTGCGCAAGGTCGCCGTTGGTGACGAAACCCAAATCTTGCAATGCCGTGCGGGTGTCGAAATATTGACGCCCGGCCGCCACGATGGCGATGCGCGCCACCTCATGCTGAGTTGCCCCGGTAATCGGATTGAGGTTGTTGTGGCGGGCAAATTCGAGCGCGGCGGGAAGCCGAATCTGCATGATGTCGGCCTCCACTTCAAGCACGCCGGGCGGCAGCAGTGATGCCGTCATTCCACGCTTGACCGGTGTTTCGGCAAGCGCACGTGCTGGAGCAAAGCGATGTTGGTTCACGTCCACATCACCAGCCGCGTCGGCCACCGAGGCCACCATTTTGATGGCCACCCATAGGCCGCAATATCGGCTCATGGCGAAACCAATGGTGGCCAAATCGATCACATCTTGGGGTGATCCGGGATACAACACAGGCATGAATACTTCGGCCAACGTGCCTTCGCTGGCCGAAGGTACCGTCGAGGACGTGCAACCGGGATCGTCCCCGGCCGCCACGATCACGCCGCCGTTAGGTGCCGCCCCGACATAGTTGGCGTGTTTCAGCGCATCGTGCGCACGCTCAACCCCGGGAGCCTTGCCGTACCACAGCCCAATCACACCCGCCACGGTGGCTTCGGGACGTGTGGCCGCCAATTGGGAGCCAGCCAATGCTGTGGCTGCGAGTTCCTCGTTGACTGCCTGTTGATGGACAATATTCAGAGCGTCGGCGAGGTCAGCAATGCGCTCGAATTCCTTGTCAAAACTGGCCATCGGCGAACCGGGATAGCCGCTAACCAACGCGCCGTACTTTTGGCCCATCGTGAGCTGATGTCGCTGATGATCCACAATGGCCCGCAGCAGGCACTGCAAGCCCGTGAGGTATACCGTGGCGCTGGTGGACTCGTATCGATCAGTGAGTTGGTAGTGCACCTTTGGCGCCGCGCTCATGAGGCAAACCGCTTCGCATCGAATATCGACACTGCGCTTAATAGACCTAGTCGATCAATTTCGGCGCGGATGCCTTCGACTCGGTGCTCGACTGACCCAGTGACCCTGATCGATGGTTCGGCCCGATCGGCCAAGCCTTGGGCGAATCGCTCGGTCATCCATTCCCGTACGTCTTCTGAAAAACGCACGCCGTCCGACTCAAACGGTACGTCAGCGCCACACAACACGTACAAGTCATAGTGCCGATCATCAGCGATCGCTTGCACCTCCCTCGACGGGAAGCCGAGGTATCTCTCATGCCAAATAGCGGTGGCGAACGCGTCCGTGTCGCAAAAAAGCAACGGCCCGGCGGTAAGTGCGGCCTTGTCTTCAATCTGGCCTTGACGGGCAGCGATCACGACAAAGTCGTGGGTGTCCCAATGGTCGTTGGTGCCTTCGCCAATTTTTTCGACGGTGTAATCACGACCGTATTCGTACACCCAGTCGGTGCCATACACGTCGGCCAGACGTTTCGACAGCGTCGTCTTGCCGGTCGATTCTGCGCCCACAAACGCCACTCGGCGACACAACCCTGCCGCGGCCGCTGGCAACAAAAATCGCCAATTGGCCACAGGATCGCGTCGAATGTCCTCCCCGTCAATCGGCACCGCTCGTCGAGCCCGGTCCACGTCAACGTTTTCACACTGCAATGCAGTCGCCATGACGGCGCCTTGGTCCTCTGACGAAAACAGCACATCGGGCGGCGCGCCGACCGCGTGCAGAATGTCAGTGGCTCGGCGGTTGATATCAGTGTCGTGATCATTGATCACATGGACTACTGATTCTGGGAACGCTTTTCGCAACCAACCAGCGCGCACATCGCCTGGGATCGTGTGTTCCGCAGGGCGGTCCAGCACCACCAGATGGACTTTTTGGACACGCGCCCGAGCCGTGCCGATCAGGTGCGCGTGGCCGAAATGTGGCGGATAAAATTCGCCAATCACCAAACCGATTCGTTCGTCGATCACCTCAGCACGCTAGCCCGACGGCAGCGCGCCGTGCGGCCAGGTTCTAGCGTACCGTGCGGCCAGGTTCTAGCGCCCGGCTCGACTCGTGACAAAAGCCCCGACTAACACCACCGCACACCCACACAAGCTCAGTATCGCAACCTGGTCATTGCGGAACACAACACCCAGACCGATCGACACAATCGGCATGAGGTAGGTGAATATAGTGCCGCGGGTCGCCCCAACTTTTGCCACGAAACGACCGACCAATACGAAGGCCAAACCGGTGCCCAAAATGCCCAACGGCAACAAACTGGCGATCGCCTTGACATGCGGGTGGGCGTAGCGCAGGTTGTACAAACCCATTGGAGCGGTGAGCATCGCACCAACAACTTGCACTCGCATCTGGGTCGGAATCGCGCCGTATTTGTGGGTGAGAGGCACGGCAATGATGTTCGAAACGGCGTAACACACCAGCGCCAACACGATGAGCAATACTCCGTGGGCACCCGCTCGCGAGCCTCGCAATGACGGCCAACCAATCAACACGATGCCCACAAACCCGATCGCCACGCCCACCAGTTGCCGCGGCCCTGGGGCTCGGCGCAATAACAGCGAGCTCAATATCACCACCACGATGGGCATGCCGCCATTGAGCATGCCGGCCACCGACGACGAGACCCACTGCTCAGCAATCGGGAACAGCGTCAGCGGAATCGCCATCCATACGAGACCCAGACACGCGATGCGAACCCAGTCGTGGCGATCGATTTTCGCCCGTCGAGCTTGGGGTAAAAGCACCAAGGTGGTGGCGCCCAGCGTGACCCGAATGAAGCCGATCGACAGCGGCTTAAACGATTCCAAAGCGTTGGCGATAAAGAGGAACGACGCCCCCCAAATTGTCGAAATCGAACACAGCATGAGCCATTCGGATTTGCCAAAGGCGTGTGACGTGGTGCCCTCCGCAGTTGACATCAATCGGGGCCCGGCCATCGGCACTTACCTTAGCGAGTGGCGTGCGTGAGACGTCTCACGTTGTCTCAGATGTGTCTCAACATCAATGGATTGCCATCGAAAACTCGCCGACGTCTGGCATCGTGCCTGCCATGCGGACAAAGCAACTCAACCGGCCCATCCACCTCCGACGCACAAGGCCACGCCTGGCTCGTGCCGCTACGGTGCTCGCCATTGCGGGCACCCTGCTGGTCGGCCACAACCACGCCGTGGCAGCGTCGGCCCACGGCTACACGGCCACCATTGTCACGCCCGCGACCGTTGGGCCGTTGCAAAGGGCACAAGTGTCTTCTGTGTACGTGCCCACTACAAACAGCATCCTGCAATTCGGTGGTGCCGACGACTTCGGTGCCAGCACACCGCACAACGACACGTGGAGTTACGACGGAACCACATGGACCCAACTGTTCCCGGCAACATCACCCCCAGCGCGCTACGGCGGTCATGTCACGTACGACAGCACAAGCAACGAAGTCGTCTTGTTTGGCGGCTCGACTGGGAACGGTTTGTATTTGAACGATACGTGGGTCTGGAATGGCACCACCTGGACGCAAAAATCTCCCGTGACATCGCCGCCCGGGCGCAACTTCTCCATGTTTGCCTACGACGCTGCGCACCATAATTCGCTCCTCTTCGGCGGATTTTCCATTTCTACCTTGGGAGATACTTGGCTGTGGGATGGCACGAATTGGACGACACAAAATCCCGTTCACTCGCCCAGCGTCCGAGCGGGCGCGTCGATGGTATTTAGCTCAAAACTCAACAAAGTCGTGCTATTCGCCGGTGCCGGGCCCTCGCTGCCGCACAACGATACGTGGACGTGGAGTGGCACCGATTGGACGCAGCTCAGCCCCGCCGTATCACCACCGGCTGCAACGATCTGGCGCAAGATGGTCGAATTTGGCCCTCAAGGTGACCTCGTACTGGTGGGCGGATACGACACCATCACGCTGGGGGCGGCCACGGATGTGTGGTCGTTTGATGGTTCCTCTTGGGCGCAGGAAGCGACTGTTGGCATCACTCCATACTGGACGTCCGGCAGCTTCGTCTTTGAGCCACTCACCAATTCGGCGCTCTTTTGGGGAGCCACCAACGCATTTGGACATGCCGTGCCGGGGTACATCCGCCTTACGCTCACGCCAGCGACGCCTCCAGTGCCACCCGTTTCTCCGCCATTCGTGCCCGCGGCTGCTAGCGGCTATTGGCTTGGTGCGGCTGACGGTGGCGTGTTCACGTTTGGCACCTCATCGTTCTTTGGCAGTGCTGCGAAGCCGCCGTACACCAAGCCAGTGGTTGGGATTTCTCAATCCGAAAGTGCGAATGGCTACTGGCTCGTCGCCGCAAACGGTGCCGTTGTCCCCTTTGGCGCGGCCGCCAATTATGGCGATGCGTCTGGTGTGACACTGAACAAACCGATTGTGGGTATGGCGGCCAACTTCGGCGCTGGCTATTGGCTGGTTGCTGCCGATGGTGGTGTGTTCAATTACGGCAATGCTGGCTACTTCGGCAGCCAAGCCGGAAAGTCGGTGAAGGCTCCGATCGTGGGCATCGTGCCCACCCACTCTGGCCTGGGCTATTGGCTCGTAGCCGCTGATGGTGGCGTGTTCGCCTTTGGTGACGCCGTGTACTACGGATCGGCATCGACGTTGAAGCTCAACAAGCCAATCGTGGGCATGGCCTCCACGCCAACAGGGCTTGGCTATTGGCTCGTTGGCGCTGACGGTGGCGTGTTCGCATACGGCGACGCTGGCTACTACGGCTCAGCCGGGTCAACGGTGCTCAACCTCCCGATCGTGGGCATCAGCAACACGGTGGGCGGCCATGGCTACCTCCTCGTGGCCAGCGACGGCGGCGTGTTCACGTACGGCGACGCCCCATGGTTTGGGTCGGCTGGCAACATCAAGCTCAACCAACCCGTCGTCGGCATCGCGCTCACCCACCTCATCGACTAGCACATCCCGAACCACCGAAGGAGGGCCAAGGCGATTGCCTTGGCCCTCCTTCGATTCCGAACTCGCTGTGTACGACAGTCGTGTTGTTTCGCCCGGACTCAAACGGGGTAGTAAAGGATCATGCTTGCCATAATCATCATCGTTCTGCTCGTCCTGGTACTCACCGG
>JAYWAI010000419.1:0-3528 GCA_043782545.1 Acidimicrobiia bacterium | reverse complement strand
GTGGGTGCTACCGCACGGTTGGCTCGTGCAATTTTGCAACGGCTACTACGCCATCATGCATGTGCCATCGCTGGTGATCTTCTTGGTGTGGCTGTTTACGAAACATCGCGATCGGTACGGGTCGATTCGTAACACCTTGGCCATGCTCACCGGCGTGTGCTTGGCCATCCAGCTCATCCCGGTGGCTCCGCCCCGATTCCTTAAGGGGATCGGTGTGATCGACACCCCGGCGCTGTACGACCAATCGGTGTACGGCGCCGTCGGTACCGGAGTCGCCGACCAGCTGTCGGCGATGCCTTCAGTGCATGTGGGTTGGGCCATTTTGATCACGACGGGAACCTTGATGGTGTCCAAGGGTCGGTGGCGATGGATCGCAGCGTTGCACGGCGCGCTGACAGTTTTCGCAGTGGTCGCCACCGGTAATCACTATTGGCTCGATGGCGTGGTGTCGGTAGCGCTGATGTTCATCATCATGGGGCTCCAAAGACTTGCTCGCCAATGGTGGGCGACACGAAACAACGCCGAGCTCATCGGGCCGCAAGAAGTTGTTCGCGACATGCCCGCTAGTGTCGGCGTCTAGCTGCTGCCTCGACAATCGAGAGCGCCATTACAAGGAGCACCTCATGGGCCTCATGGACACCATCACTGGACTACTCGGCAAGAAAAAATCAGGTAGCGGTGGTGGACTCGATCTCGGAAGTTTGGCCTCGACGATTGTTCCGATGTTGGCCGGTTCTGGCGCGTTGAGTCACCTAGGTGGTTTGAGCGGCATCATCGGCAAACTCACCTCAGGCGGATTGGGCAACCAGGCCAATTCGTGGGTCGGCACCGGCCCCAATATGGACGTTCACCCCGATCAACTTGAAGCGGCGCTTGGCACCGACACCGTGGCGCAAGTGGCATCGGAAGCCGGCGTCTCGCACGATCAGGCTAAAAGTGGTTTGGCGGCACTGTTGCCCAAGCTCATCAACCAAGCCACCCCCGGCGGCACCGTGCCCGGCATGGATCAAATCGGCGGCCTGCTCAAAGGTCTGGATCTCGGAAAACTGCTCGGCTAACCAGCTGGGTTCGGGTGCTGGTGATCGGCGGGCGAGTACACGTTGGCGTGGGTCGCTTCGCCGTCGCCGCGGACGAATGCCACCAGGGTCATGTTGGCGGCTCGGGCTGTTTGTACCGCGAGTTGTGTTGGCGCACTTACGGCTACGAGTGCAGTAAATCCCGCGGCCCATGCTTTCTGCACGATTTCAAAACTGGCGCGACCACTCACAAATAGGGCGCTGTCACGTGCTGGAAGCTTACCATCAAGCAAGAGGCGGCCAATAACTTTGTCGACCGCGTTGTGCCGCCCGACGTCTTCGCGAATCGCGCTCGGCATCCCGACGCGCGAAATCATCGCGGCGGCGTGCACCGCGCCGGTCACCTCGAAAAGCCCTTGCCCCGCATATACGGCGGCCTGGGCATTGAGTAACGGAGCGAGGTCCCACGGTCCGTATGTGGCGAGCGGTTCGAGGCGTTGCGTCAACAGGTCGAGGGATGCCGTGCCGCAAATGCCGCACGACGACGTAGCCGTACCCAGCCGAGGTGTTGGTGTGGGCGCGTTGCCGTTAGTTGAAATCGAAACAACATTGAATTCGGTCTCGACGGCTGACCCAGTGCCGCAGTAGCGAATCTCAGAAATGTGGGCTCTGCCCAGCAGTCCTTCGGTAAAACAGAACCCCGCCGCAAGTTCGAAATCGTGACCTGGCGTACGCATTGTTGTGTTGATGGTGACGTCGTCCAGGCGCATTTCCAGAGGCTCTTCAACAATGACGTCATCGGGTCGACGTTCCGAGGAGTTTGCCGTCACCCGGTGCACCAGTATCTGTTGCGAACGTGCCCTAGCCATGAGGCCACGGTAGCGCTTCGAGGCGCCGATCCATGTTGCCGGCTGTGTGAAGGTGTCAGAGAAAAATTCCGCCATGTGGATCAAGCCCATGATGTGGGATGTTGCTTCGGCGCGGTACTGTACGCTTCTCATTACGAAACGATCGTTTTGCTATTGACCAAATCTTGGGGAGGTGATGACATGAAGAAGAACTCTCGACAAGCCCCGCTTGAGCGCATTACAAGGCCGCTCGTGCGTGAAGACGGCGTGCTGCGCGAGGCATCATGGGAGGAAGCTATGCAGCGAGCTGCTGATGGCTTTCGTTCAACGCTCGACGCCCATGGCCGTCAAGGCGTAGGCGTGTTTTCGTGCTCCAAAAGCACGAATGAAATGAACTATTTGGCCCAACGGTTCACCCGCGTTGTGCTGGGCAACAACAACATCGACAGTTGCAACCGAACTTGACACGCTCCTTCCGTGGTCGGTCTGGCCACTGTATTTGGAGCTGGCGGTGGCACATCGTCGTATGCCGAAATTGAGACAGCCAACGTGATCATCATGTGGGGTTCCAACGCCCGCGAAGCTCACCCAATTTTCTTTCATCACGTACTCAAGGCAGTCAATGCCGGGGCTCGCCTATTCACCGTCGACCCGCGCCGTACCACCACCGCAGCATTCGGCACCCATTTGCAATTGCATGTCGGTACCGACATCGCGCTGGCCTACGCCATTGGCCGCGAGATCATCGTGAACGAACTCGACAACGGCGCGTTCATCAAATCCGCCACGACCGGGTTCAAGGAGTATCGCGACGCCGCTATGGAGTGGACGCTCGAGCGCGCTTCGGCCGAGACCGGCGTCGACGCCGCACTTATTGCCGATTTGGCTCGCGCCTACGCCGGAGCTGGCACCGCGCAACTGTGCTGGACGCTGGGCATCACAGAGCATCACAACGCCGTCGACAATGTCGTGAGCCTGATCAACTTGGCTTTGCTCACTGGTCATGTGGGTCGTGAAGGCTCTGGGTTGTCGCCATTGCGGGGCCAAAACAATGTGCAAGGCGGCGGCGACATGGGTGCGATCCCCAACCGCTTCACTGGATTTCAAGACATCCTGGATCCCGACATTCGTGCCAAGTTTGAGCGAGCCTACGGGCGAGACATACTGCCAGAGTACGGCTGGCACCTCACGCAAATGTTCGAGGCAATGGAGCGCGGCGATCTGCGCGCCGCCTACGTCATTGGCGAAAACCCGGCTCAATCAGAAGCTGACGTGGCCCACACTCGACACCTGCTCGAAGGCCTCGATCACCTAGTGGTGCAAGACCTCTTCCTTACCAAAACGGCTGAGTTGGCCGATGTTGTGTTGCCTGCCGCGGCTGCTTGGTGTGAGTCGGCCGGTACGGTCACGAACTCTGAGCGACGTGTGCAGCGGGTGCGCAAAGCGGTCAATGGGCCAGGTGAAGCTCGTGACGATATGTGGATCATTCTGGAAATGGCGCGTCTCATGGGTGCATCGTGGAACTACGGCGGATGGCCACTCGACCGATCCGCCGACGTGGAGGTTGTTGCCGAAAGTGTCTGGGAAGAACTTCGCACGTTGTCGCCGATGCACCAGGGAATGAGCTACGCCCGCATTGCCGACGAAGGCGGTTTGCAGTGGCC
>JAYWAI010000418.1:0-3529 GCA_043782545.1 Acidimicrobiia bacterium | reverse complement strand
ACGACTCCAAGTCGTCGCGGCAAACAGCCCAACCTTGGCCGATACCGGCAATGACCTTGGTCGCCTGATCGCCATATCCTGACGACTTGATGCGCGTTGCATCGGCCCACAGCGATTGGTTCAGCGTCGCTGAATTTTGAGTATTCACATCGACAAGGTTGAAGTCGGCGACGCCGAACGACGTTGATTTCTTCGGGTTACGGGTCGTAAGTAACGTGCCGAGTTGATCGAAGACGGTGATTTGGGCCACATCAATATCGCCGTTCATCATGGCCCTCACGTCGGGAGTTATCGACACCAGCCTGACTTCTTTCTTTTTGACGTCCCAACCGGCGTGAGCAACTGTGGCGCTGACTTCAATACCATCGACGCCCGGCAGCAGACCGACCCGCTTCGATTTCCACTGGGCGGGCCCCGTCAAATTCAGCGTTGCGAACGATGCCAATCGAGTTGGTGAACGCTGAAATATTTGCGCCACCTCCACAATCGGCGCACCCAATTCGCGCGCCGTCAACGCGGGTATTACCGGCGACAAAGCAAAGTCGGCGGTGTGATTGACAACTGCGGCAATCGGATCAGGCACTTGTGAGATCGACACATCGAGCCCAAATTCGGCGAAGCATCCCTGTCGAATCGCCAACCACACGCCAGCTAATTCCGCCGGTTGGGAATAGTTCGCGGCGATAGTGACTTTGCTGAGGGGATCAACGCCCGCCACACACGGTGTCGCAATTTTTCCCTGTTTGGTTCCGCCCGACGAGCAAGCGGCGATGATCAACAAGTTGGCCAACGCAATTGCCCTAGACCGCCCGGCGACCCTTCCAAGGTAGGTCATCCGTTTAGCGATTCTGTGGAAATCCTAGGTCGATCTTTGACGTCGAGGGGTCTGGCCATCGACTCGTGATGACCTTGGTGCGGGTGAAGAAGTCGATGCCATCTGGGCCATACATATGACGGTCGCCAAACAGACTGGATTTCCATCCACCGAAGGAGTAGTAGCTCACCGGCACGGGAATGGGCACGTTGATGCCAACCATGCCGACCTGCACGTCGAACTGGAATTGGCGCGCCACCCCACCGTCGCGGGTGAAGATTGCCGTGCCGTTGCCGTACAGGTTGCTGTTGATCAATTCGAGTGCCTCGGCGTAGGTATCGACCCGCACCACGCTGAGCACTGGCCCGAAGATCTCGTCGGTGTAACAAGTCATATCCGCGGTGACGTGATCGAGCAACGTCAAGCCCAGAAAGAATCCGTCGCCCTGGACTGTGAGATCACGACCATCGGCGAGCACCTTGGCGCCTGCTTGCTCTCCAGCACCGATATAAGAGGCGACTTTGTCGCGATGCTCACGGGTGATCAGCGGGCCCATCTCATTGACCGGATCACTGGCCGGTCCAATTTTGATGGACGGCATTCGACTTTTGATGGCGTCAACGAGAAGGTCGCCCACACCTCCGACCGCCACAACGACCGAAATGGCCATGCAACGCTCGCCCGCCGAGCCAAACGCCGCCGACACGGCCGCATCGGCCGCCATGTCGATATCGGCATCTGGCAACACGACCATGTGATTTTTTGCCCCGCCGAGCGCTTGAACGCGCTTGCCGCGCGCTGTGCCATTTTCGTAAATGTATCGGGCGATAGGCGTGGAGCCTACGAAGCTCAACGCCGAAATGCCGGGGTGCTCGATCAGCGCATCGACGGCCACCTTGTCGCCGTGAACAACGTTGAACACTCCATTGGGCACGCCGGCCTCGGCCAGGATTTCGGCAATGTACATTGCCACCGACGGGTCCTTCTCGCTGGGTTTCAAAATGAAGGCGTTGCCGCACGCAATGGCGTTGGCAAACATCCACATAGGCACCATGGCGGGAAAGTTGAAGGGAGTAATACCGGCCACCACGCCGAGGGGTTGTCGAATCGAATACACGTCGACGCCGCTGGAGACCTGCTCGGAAAAGCCGCCTTTCAGCAAGTTGGGAATGCCGCAGGCGAACTCAATATTCTCGAGCCCTCGTGCCACCTCGCCGAGTGCGTCAGCATGCACTTTGCCGTGCTCGGCCGACAAGTGCCGAGCAATCTCGTGACGACGTTCATCGACAAGTTGCCTGACCTTGAACATTATTTCGGCCCGCCGGCTCAAGCTGGTGGCTCGCCACGCCGGGAACGCCGCCGTCGCCGCGGCGACGGCGATATCAACTTCACCAACTGACGCCAACGCCAACGCGCCAGTTTGTTCACCGGTGGCCGGGTTGAACACGGGACTGGTGCGACCCGATGCGCCGGGGGTGAGTTGACCGTTGATCCAATGATCGATCGTGTTCATGTGGCGCTCCTCGTGGGCGTGCGTCGTTCGGTGTTTCGCCAAACGGTGAGTTGGCGATGGGTGCAGTATAAATGACACACAGTTGTGCGTACAAAGAAATGTTTGTTACCGTACAAAGATGTCCGACGCGTTGCTAGGTCTTATCGCTCATGCCACTGCCGATAGATCAGAACGAGGAATCGCAGCCACGGTGAGTCGACTGATTACCGCTCACCATATCTCCATTGGCGAGCGGCTTCCCACCGTTCGACTTTTGGCCCGCGAGCTTGGAGTGAGCCCCACCACGGTCAGCGAAGCGTGGCAGACACTTGGCAGCGCTGGCATCATTGAATCTCGGGGTCGGCTGGGCACGTTTGTGGTGGGCAGCGTCGCCGAATCTCGACCAACCAGATACCGCCGCATTACCGATGCCCCGGGCGAGTACCGCCTCGACCTTTCGACCGGCACGCCAGACCCCGCCCTGTTGCCCGACATCTCGGGTCTGCTCGCCCAGATCGATCAACGCAATCTCACGCATAGCTACCTCGACGATCCAGTGTTGCCAGCGCTTGTGGATGTGCTGGCCGGTATGTGGCCCTTCAAGCCAGAATCGGTCACTGTGGTTGACGGCGTGCTCGACGCCATCGATCGTGTCGCCAGTGCAATCATTCGCTACGGAGATCGCGTCGTTGTCGAAAACCCATGCTTTGCTCCCCTGCTCGACTTGTTTGAGCTACTCGGCGCACAGGTGATTCCGGTCGAGCTTGACGAGCATGGCATCACGCCAGAATCGCTGCGGCTAGCGCTGACGCATGATCCGGTTGCTCTGTTTCTTCAACCTCGTGCGCACAATCCAACCGGCATCACCATGACGTCTCAACGTGCTGCGGCGCTGGCAAAAGTACTTGCGCCATCGCGCTGCGTTGTGGTGGAAGACGACCACTCGGGCGCGTCGTCTGGCGCGGCGTTGGCAAGTATCGGACGTCACCTCCCGGGCCGCACGGTGTATATATTGGGATTTTCAAAGTCACACGGGCCAGACCTGAGGTTGGCGGCCGTGGGCGGTTCGGCGAGCGTGGTCGACGCGGTGATCGAACGCAGAACGTTGGGCGCTGGGTGGTCGAGCAGAATTCTGCAGAGTGTTCTTGTGGCCATGCTCACCGACGTCAAAGTGCAACGATTTGTCGGCAAAGCGAGTGACACATATCGACGCCGACGCGATA
>JAYWAI010000417.1:0-3531 GCA_043782545.1 Acidimicrobiia bacterium | reverse complement strand
GCGCTGGCTCACAGAAGCCACAACGGCGGCTGACCAACTCGTCGAACTCTTTTGGGACATCGACAAAGGCGGAGTGTTCACCACGGGCGACGACGCCGAAGCGCTTGTGAGCCGTCCAAAAGACATCCTCGACAATGCCGTGCCGTCGGCAAATTCCGTGGCCGCCACGGCCTTTCTTCGCCTCGCCGCGCTCAGTGCCGACCCCCGGTACCGGGAATTGGCCGACCAAATGTTGCGCCTCACCGCCGGGGTTGTGGCCCAACATCCAACCGCATTTTCGCAACTGCTCCACGCCATCGAACTGCGTAATTTCGGCACCATGGAGATTGTCGTTCCCGGTGAAAATAGTGCGGCGGCTGCGCTACGCGACATAGCCAACGAGCGGTATCTTCCCTACATGGTCATTGCCTGGGGTGCCCCCACAAACTCCGCTCTGTGGCTCGGCCGCGCCGACGCCAACGCGTATGTATGTTTCGACAATGTGTGCCAACTGCCGTGCTCCACGCCAGATGCGCTCGCCCTACAGCTACGTGGCACGACTGAAGGGGCATCGTGAAAAGGCTCCTCTCCGGCGCAATTGCCGTCATCTCGTTGGTCACCATGGCCGGGTGTACGTCGTCGAAATCATCGAGTGCTGCCAGCACGGATGCCACCACAACGGCCGATGCCAACGCCACCACCACTGGGTTGTCCGCTCTCACCAATCCGTTTTGCATCTCCTGGACGGCAGCGGCAACGTACGCCCGCTCCGAGGTCGATTTGAGTAAGGGCAAGGGTCCAGCCGATTTCGATAGCTACCGCAAACAGTTGATCGCCAAGCTCAATGACGTGGTCACCAACACGCCTGACGGTTTGCGGGCCGACCTCGCCAAATTGCACCAACGCACGCTCGACGAACTCGACATCATTCACAACCACAATTACATCAAGGCTGATGTCATCGGTGACGCCGCGTACAAGAAACTGGCCAACGACCAAGACCCCAACATGAAAAAGTCAGAAAAGGCCATCAGCGCGTACCACCTGGCGAACTGCGGCAACTGATTGCGGCGAAACGACGCTGGCTGCTGTTACCAAGCTCGCTGGCGCTACCAACCGCCCTCGTGAATGCGTAGCGAATCTGGCCGCTTCGGACGGCGGGTAGGCGACCCAGACCGCTCGGTCGAGCCGATCGTTCCGAGTAGCACTGGGCCGCTGCATCGTTTAATAGCGGGCACTCCAAAGGCCTCCAGCACCCGACGCTCACTGGTTCCCAACGTGTAAAGCAATGCCCCCACGTTTTCGGCCGCGGCGGCCAACAGTATGGCCATCACCGCCGCTCCGGCATCAAACCACCAAAACGGCACCTCCCAATCGGCCCGGGTCGCCATCTCGGCGGAAACCTTGTCCGGTTCGTTGTACCGGTCGATATACATCTGCTCGTCAACGATCGGCAGCACCACGGCGGTGGCGTGCACGAGCCCAGGATGCCCGTATCGCTCGGGTTGTGTGAGATCGAAAAACGTTCGTTTGTGCGAGCCGCGCAGCACCACACATTCAAAGCCCTGGGTGTATCCCGCGGAGGGGCCACGAAAGCCGGCCAGTACGATCCGATCAATAACGTCGTCGGCTACGTCGTGCGCCGAGAATTCTCGATGCATTCGTCGACGTGCGAGTGCGTCATCAAATTCCATGACGTATGCGAGCCCCGAAGCAGCAATTATCCGACGTTGTTGGTACCCAGTTTGACGAGATCATCAGCGGTGACCCAGCCACACGCCACCACGCAATCGCCTCGATCGACATCGATGCCATCAAACAGAGGGACGAGTTCTTCTGGAGCAGGCTTTGAACCTTCGTGGTCAAACAGGCGAGTCGTGGCGCCCGTGCCCGTGAGGCGAAAATTGCGCTCGTCGTATGAGCCCTTGGTCTCGAAACGTTTAATGAGGCGACGGCCCCACGCACGTTCTTCGCCGGTGGGTGTGTATCCAGGGCGAGGCACGATATCGACGAGTCCTTTGAGGACTTCGAAGCCACCGGGAAAGCTGAAATGTGAACCCACCAACACATCTTCATCGGGAAACGCCATCAACGCTCGGCGATACAGCGATGCCATGATGGTTTTGAGCACGGCATCGCGTTGCTTGGTGCGCTTGACGGAGCCGAGCCCCACGAGCACACTGGGCGTGCCGCCGATGCGCTCAAGGGTCGTAAAAACGTACCCGTACAACTTGCCGTCGATACGGGCTTGGGTCACCAGCACCCAGTCTTCACAAGCCTTCGCCAGAATGCCGAAATCAAACGCCACTCGACAGCTTGCTGATAGGTCACCCATCTCGCCGAGTTCAGCGTCAGACAAATGGGTGCAATCTTTGGTCTCTACCTCAACCGACATACAGAAGAGTCCTTTGCACCCGTGCTGCGTTACCCCATGTCCACAATGCCACGGCCGGATTCTAGCCGCCACGTGCTCAGAATCATGAGTGCGGCGAGTGATCCCTACGCGTACGGCGTAAAGCGCCCGCACAAGGTGGCAACCTCGGCGCGTACTGATGCAGCCACGCTGGGATCAACCACGTTGTCGCGCATTGCCCGCAACACTCTCACGATGAGGTCGGCAATTGTGGTCATTTCGGCGGTACCCATGCCTTGGGTGGTGACGCCGGCGGTACCAATGCGGAGGCCAGAACCTTGGAACGCTGAACGCGGATCGTCAGGAATCGTATTGAAGTTCAAGGTAATTCCCGACTGGTCAAGGGCTTCTTGAGCGGCGCGGCCCTTGATGTCGGCATCGATCGAGCGCAGGTCGACCAGCATCAAATGGTTCTGCGTACCACCCGACACGAGGCGCACGCCGTGGCCGGTGAGCGCGGCGGCCAGAGCAGAGCTGTTGGCGATAATGGCTTTGGCGTAGTCCTGAAACTCAGGTTGAAGCGCCTCGTGAAATGCCACCGCCTTGGCTGCGATGACGTGCTCCAACGGCCCGCCCTGAGCGCCGGGAAAAACTGCCTTGTCGATGGCCACGGCGTGCTCGCTACGGCACACGATGCAGCCAGAGCGGGGGCCACGCAATGTCTTGTGCGTGGTAAAAGTCATCACGTCGGCGTAGGGCACGGGGCTGGGGTGCACGCCCCCGGCGATCAGGCCAGCGATGTGTGCGGCGTCAAACATCAAGAGTGCGCCGATCTCGTCGGCAATGTCGCGAAATGGCTTCGGGTCAATGATGCGGGGGTAGGCGGTAGCTCCGCAGATGATGAGCTTGGGCTTGTGCGCGAGCGCCAATTCGCGGACGTTGTCCATGTCGATGCGTTCGTCACTTTTCGTGACGCCGTAGCTGACAAAGTTGTACAGGCGGCCCGAGAAATTCACCGGCGACCCATGAGTGAGGTGACCGCCGTGATCCAAGCGCATGCCCATCACCGTGTCGCCGGGCTGAATGAGCGCAAGGAACACGGCCAAGTTGGCACTCGCCCCGGAATGGGGCTGCACATTGGCGTGCTCAGCGCCGAAGAGCAGCTTGGCGCGTTCACGAGCGAGTTCCTCGACCTCATC
>JAYWAI010000416.1:0-9448 GCA_043782545.1 Acidimicrobiia bacterium | reverse complement strand
ACGGTCGCCACCGAAGCGGGGAGCGGGGCGAGATCGAAGCCGTTGGCACCAGCTTCGTGTTGGCCCGCCTCCTGGTCGGCGTAGCGCTAGTGGCCGTTACTGTCATTGTCGATCGACTTTTGCCCGGGCGCCCCCGCCCACCACGGCTCTCCCAGAGCTTGTGGACGTGGGATGGGGATTGGTATTTGCACATAGCGAAAGGCGGATACCGATCAGTGTCTCGCGAGGGGTTGCGGTTTTTCCCGCTGTTTCCACTCATGGGGCGGATCGTCTCGATCGCGTTGCTTGGCAACGTCAAACTGGCGTTGTTGTTGGTCTCGAACGCCGCGTCGTTAGGGTGCGGCGTACTGATTTACCGCATGGTGATACGTGAGTTTGATGGCGACTCTGAATTGGCGCGGAGGTCCGCCATGTTGCTGGCAGTCATCCCGGCGGGCTTTGTGTTGGTATTCGCCTACAGCGAATCTCTCATGCTGTTTTTCGCGCTGGCATGCTTCGGCGCACTGCGCAAACAACGCTGGTTAGAGGCTGCCCTGTGCGCCTTTGCCGCATCGCTGACGCGCCCGCTCGGGGTGTTGCTCATCGTGCCGATTCTTGTCGAGGTCATCAGCTCGTGGAGTTCAGCCAAGCGCCGTCGACCGGTTGAACGACTTGCCGCGGTGTTGAGCCCGATGGTTGGAATCGGTGTCTTCTTGGCGTGGAGCGACTGGCGGTTTCATGATTTCATGGGACCCATGCGCGAGCAACAAAATCTCCGCGGCGGGCTGGTGGACCCGTTTACCAGAATCATTCGCGGTTTTCGGGATATCACTGGAACGCAATCCCTCGCCGACGGCCTGCATTTGCCATTCGCTTTGGCCTTCATTGTTTTGGTCGTGATGTGTTGGAAATGGCTGCCGAAATCGTACGCCGCATACTCGACCGTGGTGGTCGCGGTTTCCATTTCCGCCGGAAACTGGAACTCGCTGGAGCGCTATACCCTCAACGCTTTTCCTGTCGCTATTGCGCTCGCGCTCTGGACAGTGAAGCGTCCCAAGTTATGGGAGCCGGTACTGGTGGTATGCACTGTTGGCGTCGCACTGCTTAGCGCGCTCAGCTTCGCGGCTGCATACGTTCCGTAGTAGACCGACACGATGGACCCTGATATCGACATCGGCACAGCATTCGGCAACGGCACAGTTTTGCTCGACATGCACTCGCCCGAAGTCGCCATAATCCGACTGAATCGGCCCGAGCGGCTCAACACGATGACGTCCGAACTCGTAGGGGGTTTGCACGATGCCTTGGATGTCGTTGCCGATGACAATATTTGTCGGGCGGTGATTCTGACGGGCAACGGGCGCGGGTTTTGTGCCGGCCTCAACATCAGCGGGTTTGGCCCGATGCCGTCGTCCAAAGGACTGGGCAAAGCCGCGGCAGGCATGAAAACCCAGCAACTCATTGCCTCATTGATTCCGCATATGCGCAGCGTGACAAAACCAATAATCGCCGCCGTGAACGGCCCGGCGGCTGGTGGCGGATTTGCGCTGGTGCTGGGCAGCGATATTCGTTTGTGTAGCGAATCGGCAAAGTTCGGGACGGCGTTCGTGAAGCTTGGCCTGTCGGGGTGCGATATTGGCGTAAGTTGGATGTTGCCGCGGTTGATTGGTGCCGCACGCGCCCATGAGCTGATTCTCACTGGACGGGTTTTCGATGCCGCGGAGGCCGATCGGATCGGCCTCGTGTGCCGGGTCACGCCCGACGCCGAATTGCTGGATGCGGCGTTGCACTACGCCTCGCTCATCGTGGGGAATTCGCCGTATGGCACCTGGATGACCAAAGAAGTGATGTGGTCAAATCTTGAGGTTTCGTCACAACAGGCGGGCATCGATCTGGAAAACCGTACCCAAATCACGACATCGTTTACTCATGATCTGGACGAGGCCATGCTGGCGTTTCTAGAAAAACGCAAGCCGGTATTTACCTTCCGGTAAAAGGGTCTATCTGGGTACGGTGCCCGTGCCCGATTGTTCGGTGGCGAGTTGCTCGCCCAACGCCAGCGGGTAGTGGCACGCCACGTAGTGACCTGGCGAAATAATGCGGAGCTCGGGCTCGACGTTGGCACATGTTTCGGCAGCTTTCGGGCAGCGAGTGCGAAAGCGACACCCACTGGGTGGAAACAATGGCGACGGCAATTCGCCCGCCATCCCCTTGACTTGCGACGGTCGCACCTGCGGGTCGGGAATGGGAATGGCGGCCAGTAGCGCGGCCGTGTAGGGATGGGCGGGGCGAGCGTAGAGTTCGTCGGGAGGCGAGACTTCACACATCTTGCCGAGATACATCACCGTGACGCGATCGCTCACGTTTTTTACCACCGCTAGATCGTGCGCGATGAAGACCAGGGTCAGGCCATAGCGCTGCTTCATGTCTTCGAGCAGGTTCAAAATCTGTGCTTGCACGCTGACGTCGAGAGCCGAAACGGGCTCGTCACAAATGATGACTTTGGGGTCAAGAACGAGAGCGCGAGCGATACAAATGCGTTGACACTGGCCGCCAGAAAACTGATGCGGCTTGCGACCAATGGCGGTGTCTGGATCGAGGCCAACAGCTTCGAGCACTTCACGAACTTTCGCCAGCCGACTAGCGGCGTCGCCCACACCCCAGATTTCTAGCGGCTCGCCGACAATCTGGCCCACTGTTCGGCGCGGGTTCAGTGACGAGATGGGATCTTGGAAGATCATCTGCATTTTGGGCCGAAGCTGGCGCAGTGCCTCGCCTTTGAGGTCGGTGATGTTGGTGCCATCGAGCGTGACTACGCCGCCAGTCGGATGGGGGAGTTGCATGATGGCCCGACCAGTGGTGGACTTGCCGCAACCAGATTCGCCAACCAAGCCCAGCGTCTCGCCTTTGATGACGTCGAGTGAGATTCCAGACACGGCGTGCACCTTGAGGCCAGTACGGCCCACAGGGAATTCTACGGTGAGGTTTTCGGCTCGGATGAGCGATTGCTCCGGGGACCGGAGGTGGGCGGTGCCGCTACCTGCCATGACTACACACCTACTCGGTTGGAAATTGATACGGGCACGCCCACAGGATGCCAGCAGGCAAATTGATGACCGGGTTGGTCACCGAGGCGAAGTGGAGGATCGTCCGACACGCATTTCGCATCAGCGTACGCACAGCGAGGAGCGAACCGGCATCCAGACGGAGGATTGACGAGGTCGGGTGGACGTCCACCGATGGCTTCGAGACGTGTATGGCTGGGCTCGTGAACCTTGGGAATCGACTTCAGCAACGCTTCTGTGTAGGGGTGACGCATATGGGCGAACAACGTCGAGGTGGGGGCCCGTTCTACAATGCGACCGGCGTACATGACAGCGATTTCATCGGTTCGGCCGGCCACGACGCCGAGATCGTGGGTCACCAAAATCATCGACATGTTGCGGTCACGTTGTTGGGCCTGGAGCAGGTCCAAAATTTGCGCCTGCACGGTAACGTCGAGAGCCGTGGTGGGTTCGTCGGCCATGAGCAGTTTTGGGCCACAGGCCAACGCAATGGCGATGACAATTCGTTGGCGCATGCCACCCGACAACTGGTGCGGATACTCGTCAACTCGCCGCGCTGGTTCGGGAATGCCGACAGAGGCCAGCAACGCCACAGCGGTCTCTCGTGCGTCGCTTTTGCTCATATCGAGATGGTGTTGCAACGACTCGGTGATCTGGCGACCAATCTTGACCACTGGATTCAGCGAAGTCATGGGGTCTTGAAAGATCATCGAAATTTGTCGACCCCAAATGTTGCGCATCTTGTTGGGCCCGAGTCCGCTGATCACATTTCCTTCGAACGTGACCGTGCCTTCCCGTACCACATTTCGTTTGGGGAGTAGACCCATTATCGACTTGGACAAGATGGACTTCCCACATCCCGATTCGCCAACGATACCGAGTGTCTGGCCTCGCTGAAGTTTGAGGGACACCCCATCTACAGCACGGACCAGACCGCGCGCTGTCTTGAACTGTGTCTTGATTCCTTCGACTTCCAGGAGCGGGCCGGTGAGCTCGCCGTGAGTACCACCAATGATGCTCACAGGCCACCTTCTCGGACTTGGTTCCGACTAGCTATGACGTCTCCGATGAGATTGAACGACAGGATGGTCAGGAAGAGAAACGCGGCAGGAACGAGTACGACGTGGGGAATTCGTTCGATGTCTTTTCGACCGATGGCAATCATCGCGCCCCACGAAGGCGCCTTGTCGATTGGCACCGAAAGGCCAAGGAAAGCCAAAGAACCTTCGGCAACAATTGCGATGGCTGTGCCAGTGAACGCAAACGAGATCATTTGCGGTATCAAGTTCGGCAAAATTTCTCGGACGATGATTCGTCGGTTGTTGGCGCCGAGCGCTCGGGCAGCCAGCACGAATTCTCGCTCGGCGTACACGAGAGTCGACGCTCGCACGATGCGCGCAAATGGTGCTATCGACAAAATGGAAAGCGCAATGATCACGTTTCTCAACGCGGTTGGATACGACACGGGCCCGGCGGGCTTGAGAAACGTGGTGATCAAAATGCCCAAGATGAGCGCGGGGAACGCCAGTAGGACGTCCATCGTGCTCATGATCGCACCCTCGACGCGTTTGCGGTAGAAGCCGGCAATTAGCCCGAGCGAACCGCCGACGAAAAGCCCTAACGCAATGGTGACGAAACCAACAATGAGTGACACTCTTGCGCCATAGACGGCACGGGCCCACATGTCTTGTCCGGCCAGGTTTGTACCTAGAAAAAATTTGCCAAACGGACGCAATGCTTTGCCCACGACGGCGACCCGCTTTTTCGGATTGTTCAACCCGATTGCTGGCGCGAACACGGTCATGAAAGTGATGAAGCTGAGCCATCCAACGGCCAACCACAGCGTGACTCGTCCGCGCTTTTTTACCCGAACTTTTGCGGGCTTGATCGACTGCGCTACTTCGAGCGTCATCGGCATTGAGGGTGCTTCACTCATTGCTAGGCCACCGACCTTGCATCGCGGATTCTGGGGTCGAGCAGTGAATAGCTCATATCAACGAGGAAGTTGCTGATGACAAACCCGACGGCCACGACGAGCACGACGCCTTGCACCACGGTGTAGTCACTGTCGAGGACGGCCACAATGGTGGTCTTTCCAATCCCGTTGAGTTCAAAGAAGTTTTCGACGACAAATGACCCGCCAATCAGCGCGCCGATATTTACTGCCGCCACTGTCAACAGCGAGAAACATGATGGCCGTAGCGCGTGTCGAAAGAGGATTCTCAACGTGGACAGGCCCTTGGCTCTGGCCATAGTGATGTAGTCCATTTGCAAAGTAGCCACCATGTCGGTGCGTAGCAACCGCATGTAGACCGGGATTTGAACGAGCGCCAGAGTTGCCGCCGGCAAGAAGAAGTTTTTGAAGTGCCGATAGGGGCTGTCCCAAGGCGCGACGTAGACCTCTGACACTGCTCGAAATACGTGAAATTTTACGGCAAATAAAATTACGAGCAACGGAGCGTAAACATATTCGGGAATTGAAAGCAATCCGAAAGACACCGTGTTTACCGCCCTGTCGGTGTTCGAGCCGGCGCGGTAAGCGGTGAATATTCCCAGCGGTATGGCGAGGGTGAGGGCGAGAAACTGAGCCCAAAACATCAGCAGCAAAGAGACGGGCAATGTGTGCTTGAGGTACGTCGTGACCTTGATCGGGTTGACTAGCGATTCCCCGAGATCACCGGTAACGGCCCGGCCGAGCCACACCCAATATTGAGTGAGCACTGGTTTGTTGAGCCCGTAATAGTTTCGTATTACTTCGACCTGTGCCTTGGTTGCGCCGCCGCCAGTCTTTATGACTATGGGATCGCCAGGGAGCCAACGCACCGAGATGAACGTGATGAATGTCACCACGAACAACACGACGAGAAGCCTCACCAACTTACGAAGAAAAAACTTCATGTACGTTGACTCCCTGGTTTCCTATTTCCTAACTCTCTTTACGCTTCTTTCCAGACTGCAGCAATCTGGAACGTGCCAGCGATGCCCGAACCGAAGGCAGCCTCGCCACCGTCGGGAAGCTTGTAGTCCTGAATACCGTGAATCTTGGTGTTGAAAATCAGGCCCCAAGTAGTCCAGGTCGACCACAAGTTGTAGCACTCTGTGCCAAACGTCTTGTTGATCGTCTCAGCCGCAGTCTTGCGTACGGCTGGGTCAGCTGACTCCCGAATGATGTCGAGTTGCTTGTCGATGGTGGCGTCCTTGATGCGGCCGAAGTTCAGTGCAAATGCACCGAGGGGATCGGCTGCTTCTGAGTGCCACCAAATGCGTTGAGCGTCGGGGTCAACGCCGCCATGGTTACGCCAGGCGAACACCTGGAACTTACCCTGCAACGCGGCCACGATGTACTGGCCCTGAGCAATGTTGTCAAGCGTGGCGTCAATGCCGACTTGCTTCATTTGATCGGCGAATACGGTTTGATCTTCTTGTGAGTCGGGGCTTGGGGTCGTCGTCAGTTTGACAGTGACGGTCGTTACGCCCTTTTCGGCCTTGTAAGCGTCCACGAGCGCCTTGCCCTTGGCAACGTCAAACTTCGGATATCCGGTGTCGTCGAGGTAGCCGATTTGGTCGGGCGAGAAGGGGCCGTTAGCCAGTTTGTCAACGTTGCCGTACTTGGTGCTGTTGAGGGCGTTGTTGTCGTAGGCGTATGCCATGCCGCAACGGATCCGCTTGTCGAGGATCGGGGATGTGGCATTGTCGCCTTCGTTGGCGACGTTGAGCAACACATACCCGGTCTCGCCATACTTGCTCGTTTCGATGATTCCAACTTTGTCTTTTTCGGCGCGGGCTAGGACGATTTCCTTGCCGGAGCTGGTATGCGTGATGTCAAATGTGCCGCCTTCGACGCCCTTGAGACGTTGCGGGGAATCATCCAGCGGGCGGAACGTGACTTCGTCGAGGTAGGGGTAGCCCTCGGCTGCACGCCAATAGTTCTTGTTCTTCGTGGCGGTGAAATGATCATTCTTCACATATTCTTTGAAGATGAACGGTCCGGTGCCGACAGGCTTGGTCTCCAGTGTGGCGTCGGCGTCAGCGGCCTTGAGCCATGTCGGTGAAGCCATATAGCCAATTTGGCCGGCCAGATACACAGGGAAGGACACCCACGGGCGCTTCATCGTCACGATGACCGACATTGGATCTTTGGGATCAACGGCCACAGTGTCAACGTCCTTGACTGCTTTGCCGGTGAGGAAGGCTTTCTGATGACGCTGAAGGTTGTCGGCGATTGCGGCTCCATCAAATGGCGTGCCGTCATGAAATTTGACGCCCGACCGGGCCACGAGGGTCCACGTCTTGTAGTCAGCTGATGGCGTAAAGCTTTTGAGCAGGTTCGGCGCAATCTTCGTGTCAGCGGCGACGAGGGTGAGTGTGTCGTACACAGAACGAGCCACGGTATGGCAGGAAATAGCGCAAATAACCTTGGCCGGTGTCCATGCCGAATCGGATTCGGCTTCGATGGCCATGGTGAGCTTGCCGCCTGCGACAGGCTTCACTTCCGGAGGAGTGGTGTTTTGAGTTGTCGACGCCACGGTGTTTGGTGCCGCGCTGGTGGTGGTGTCACCGGATTTAGTGGTAGCGGTAGTTGATTTAGTGCTGCTACATGCTCCAACGACGATGGCAAGGCCACCGACGACTGCGGCAAGTTTGATAAGAGTTTTGCTCTTTTTTGTTTGCACGTGTCCCCCTCGTGAATGGTTTGGTGAGGCGATTTCCTCGGTTGATGGTTTGTCGAAGGGACGTCGACAGCATGAAGTTGCTCCCCAACAGCCCCCACGGCATCTTGACACCACAGCTCCGACAAAACGGGGATGCAACACAAGACGCGCGCAACCTAAAGCGGCACGGCAGCTAAGTCAATGCGGAGATCCATTTTTTGGGAAAGTCCGATAAAAATTTCGTGTCCTGTCACCGAATGCCACGAGTGTCGACGTATCGAGCATGGAACGTGAAAGACTCATCGGCCATGTCGTCAAGTAGTGGCCAATGTCCTCGATAGGCCCGCCACTGAACGATCGCTCACAAGGGCTCGATGCGGCGCGCGACTTAGCGAAGCGAGCTGAATTTCAACGCGACTCGGGACACATTCACGACGCCCTAGCGCTCGCCGACAAAGCCGCGAGTGAGTTCGCCAAATGGGGAGCTCGGGGAGGGCGAGCCGCAGCGTTGAACATGGCTGGCCAATTGGCTGGCCGCCTCGGCAAAACAGCCGTGGCAATCGACCGGTTCGACGAGGCAAAGTCTGTCTGCGTAGCGTCGGGCCAAATGGTCGCGGCTGCGGTGTGTGACCGAGAGGCCGGCGTGCTGCTCGAGCGGGTCGGTCAAACCCACAAGGCCAAGGCTCGAATGATGTTGGCGCGCGATGGGTTTCAGGGTGCCGCCGATGTGCAGCGGGCTGAGGAGTGTGACGCCATGATTGCTCGCCTTGGCTCGACCCAGCGGATCTCGGGCGCGCCCGCCACACCGACCGCTGGCACGACAAAAGCGACGCCTCACGCTGAGCTGGTGCCGCGGCAAGCAATGCGCGAAATGTCGGTAGGCGTTGGCCAGCGTCGTGCCATTGTCGGCATTGGCGTGGTCGCCATCGTCGCCCTGATTGGGTTCGTGGGGTTCCAAACCTTTAAGAGCGATCCAGTAAGGAAGGTCGCAACGACCACCCGTCCGGGAGGAAACACGGCCAATTCGTCGACGCCGGTGGCGACCTCTCCGGCACAGGCTGGAATCTGGTCGGATCCGAATCTGGTCGGGCAGCCCTATCCAGGTAAAACCGGAGGGATGATCAGTTTCCGTGGTAACCCAACGCGGACTTACTACGGTAAGGGTCCCGTGCCCGCCAGCCCCAAAGTACTTTGGCAATACCCGAAGAGTTCACCGATGTGCAGCGAATCGACCGACAAACTTAAGACCGTTCAATGGTGTGGTCAAGGGTGGACCGGTCAGGTCAACGTCTTTGACTTCAACGGGAAGCGGGCGTTGGCCTTCGGCGCTTACGACCGCAAGATTCACGTAACGGACGCGATCACCGGGGACAATTTACTGGAACCGTTTACTACCGCCGACCTGACCAAGGGAACAGTGACGGTCGACCCGGATGGATTTCCGTTGTTGTACTCGGGGAGTCGTGATAACTATTTTCGAATATTTGCGCTCGATAAGGCGTCGAAAAAGGTCACAGAGATATGGCGCACCCACGCTCAAGACGTGTGGCCAACGTTGTGGAATGACGACTGGGATTCCTCGCCGCTGATCGTCAACGACTACATCCTCGAGGGTGGCGAGAACAGTCAGTGGTACGTGATCAAGATCAACCGGGCCTATGACCAAGCGGGCAAGGTCACGGTCAACCCGCAGATCGTGTTCCACGCTCCAGGATGGGACGCCAAGCAACTCACAGATCTCAACGCCACTCA
>JAYWAI010000415.1:0-3581 GCA_043782545.1 Acidimicrobiia bacterium | reverse complement strand
CCGGTTCCGGAAAATATTCGGGATTGAAATTCGAAGATCGCAACGACGGGAATACAAAAGTGCCCTTCGGGAATAGCACGCCGTCGAGTTCCAAGTCTTCGGTGGCGTAACGACCCGTGCCGCGCACTGCGCCGAGTACCCGCATAGTTTCCTCTACGGCGCGTTGGGCCAATTCAGGACGCTCACGCAACAAGCTCCATTGGTCAGGATGTTCGGCGAACAGGGCCATGCAGCATGCCAGTTGGTTGCGAGTGGTGTCGGTGCCGCCAACGATGACGGCCTGCGTCATTCCGATGAGTTCTTCGGTATCGAGCCGGTCGCCTTGCTCCTCGATGGCGATCATGTCGCTCAGGAGATCGGCGCGTGGGTCGCCTCTTCTGGCGTCGATCAACGCTCTCGTATACGCCTCAAGCTCCGACCCGGACTGCATGATCGTAGGGAGGTCTTCGGCGATGTTGCCGTTGAAAATGCGCAAAATATCCGCCGCCCATTTAGAGAACAACTGCCAGTCTTCGCGGGGCGCTCCGAGGAGTTCACAGATGATCGGAATGGGGTACGGCTCGCACAGGTCGACCATGAGTTCCGTGCGACCGGCGGCCTCGAATTTGTCGACGAGTTCGTTGATTACCTCGCGCATGAAAGGCCGCAAACGATCGGCCGACCGTGGTGAAAACGCCGAACCAACCAGCCGGCGCAATCGAGTGTGTTCCTCTCCCTCAGCCGACAAAATTGACTGACGGCGATTGGACGCAAATGCCGGGTCGGCAATGCCTTGGTTTTCGGCCAAGAAGCGCACGGCCGACCACCACCGTTTGTCGCGCAAGATCGATACGGCATGTTCGTAGGAATTGACGGAATAGCCAAACGGGCTACGAGCTAGCCAGTGCTGGCTTCGAGCCTGCGCAAATGCCGCATCGCTTTCGGCCAGCGTCTCGTGGGGAGCCAGATTCATGAGGTCGAGGTCGGTCACCAAAGTTGCCATGGGCGTCACCGTAGCGGTACCCAGAAAACTGCCGCGCACCGGAGCGCACGAGGAGCGAGGCGCCCAGCGAGCGAGGCGCCCGGTGAGCGAGGCGCCCGTATCCACCTGTCCCCGCCTGTACCCAGAAAGCGCCGCACCGCCCGACACGTACCCGCCTGTCCCCAGAAAGCGTCGCCCAATTTTCTGGGTACCGCTGGGACACAAAAACGTACGCCGGCAGTCCCCAGAAAAATTCGGCCCGGCTTCTGGGGACGGTGGGCGTACGGCGCCCGGCTTCTGGGGACGGTGGGCGTACGGCGCCCGACTTCTGGGGACGGTGGGCGTACGGCGCCCGACTTCTGGGGACGGTGGGCGTACCGACCATCTCGTCCGAACTAGCCCCTCCCCAGAACCGGTCGACTAGCGCAGCGCTCAAGCGCTAGGTCGGTTTGGGTTCGCCGGGAAGGCCCAGGACGCGTTCGCCAATGATGTTGCGTTGAACTTCGCCCGTGCCACCGCCAATCGTGAGCGCACGAGCAAAAATGTACCCAGAGAACCAATACGTCATGCCGCCGTCAGCACCGCCAGGAGTATCGTCCCCCAGCTTGGCGTCAGTACCCATCGGGCCCACGGTGGTCAACATCCCGGCCGCTCCCGTCAGATCGCGGGTCAGTTCCATCACCCGTTGCCCATGCTCATCAGCGAATAATTTTCTCACACTGGCCTCTGGACCCGGCTGCTTGCCCGCCAGTCGAGCAGTCAGTGTGCGCAGCCGAATCAAGCGCAGCAGCTCGGCCTCGATATACATTGCGGCAGCGCGCTGACGCATCGTCGGGTCGGTCAAACCACCCTCGCGCCGAATCAGGTCCAGCACATCGAACGCCGTCGGCCCGCCGCCCCACAACACGCCACCGTCACTCAGCGACACCCGCTCGTTGGCCAATGTCACCTTGGCCAGACCCCAACCACGGTTCTCTTCGCCCACCATCATCGACGCCGGTAGTCGCACATCAGTGAAAAATACTTCGTTAAATTCGGCGTGACCGGTGGCTTGTCGAATTGGTCGAATTTCCATGCCCGGCAAGTCCATTGGACAAATGAAATAGCTAACGCCTTGATGCTTCATTGCCGTTGGATCAGTGCGCGCAATCAGGATGCCAAACTTCGAGTACTGCGCCCCCGAGGTCCAAATCTTCTGACCGTTGATGACGTACTCGTCGCCGTCTCGAACGGCGCGCGTTTGCAACGACGCCAAATCGCTCCCGGCGTCTGGCTCGCTAAAAAGCTGACACCAGATTTCTTCGCCCGCCAACATCGGCGGCAAGTAGCGCTCAATTTGCTCGGGCGTGCCAGCGTGCAAAATCGTGGGGCCGGCCCAACCAATGCCGATCGGGTTGGACGGCCGCCGCACCTTGGCGGCCCGAAACTCATCGTCGATAATCAACTGGGTAATCGGGTCAGCCGCCACGCCGTAAGGTTTGGGCCAGTGCGGCGCCATGAACCCAGCCTCGGCCAGCGTTCGTCCTGACGGCTTCGGGTTGGCCGCGATCCAATCGCGCACGACAGTGCGCCGGGGGTCGTTGTCGGCGGGGAGGTCAAAATCCATACGCTCACTGTAGGAAACACCGCGGCAGTCGCAGGAAACACGGCGGCGGCAGCAGGAAACACAAAGCCAGTGGCGGGAAACAACGCGCTCGCTGTAGGAAACTCGTGACATGAACGAGATCTCCAGCCGAATGATCGACCTCCTCGACGCTTCTCCCTCGCCCTATCACGCCGTGGCCGCCATGGCCTCGCGGCTGGATGCCGCCGGTTTCAAGCGGCTGGCGGAATCACAGCGATGGACTCACGCCGATGTCGAACAGCCCGCTTACGTTGTGCGCGGCGGCACGCTGGTCGCGTGGCAGGGTGCCTCGCACGCCAACCTCGTCAACGGCCTTCGGCTGGTCGGCGCGCACAGCGACTCACCCAACTTGCGCATCAAGCCGCAGCCCGACACCGGTGGTTTCGGCTACCAACAATTGGCAATCGAAATTTACGGCAGCCCGCTATTGAATTCATGGCTGGATCGCGATCTTGGGCTGGCCGGCCGGGTGGCCTTGCGCAGTGGCGAAACCGCGCTCGTGAACGTGACTCGACCCATCATGCGAATTCCGCAATTGGCTATCCATTTGGATCGAAATGTCAACGATGGATTGACGCTCGACAAGCAGGCGCACCTCACGCCTATTTGGGCCACAGGCACGCCGAAAGTAAATGAATTCAACGAATTCCTTGCATCTGAGGTCGGCGTTACGCCCGGCGACATCCTGGCATTCGACGTAATGACTCACGACCTCACTCCGGCGTCGGAACTTGGCCGCGACGGCGAATTTATTGCGTCGGCCCGTATTGACAATCTCAACTCGTGCGCCTGCGCACTTGATGCGCTCTTGAAGACGACTCCCGCTCGGCACATGGCGATGATGGCCGTATTCGACCATGAAGAAGTGGGCAGCGAAACCACCACCGGGGCCATGGGCGCCATGCTGCATTCGGTGCTGCAACGAATTGCGCTTGTCGTGGCACCGGGGGATCCCCAAGCTCTGCATCGCGGCCTCGCCAACGGTTTCTGCGTGAG
>JAYWAI010000414.1:0-3587 GCA_043782545.1 Acidimicrobiia bacterium | reverse complement strand
AAGGGCGCACAGTCGATTTTACGAATGTGGTGTTAATCATGACGTCCAATTTGCCAGGCGATCCGCGGGACTATTTTCGGCCTGAGTTTGTGAACCGCATTGACGACATAGTGCGCTTCCGCTCACTCACGGTGGACGATCTCGGCCCCATCGTGCGGGTGCAACTCGACTTGTTGCGGGATCGCCTCACGCCGCGTCGAGTAACGCTCGACGTGACGGACGCCGCGATGTCGCTCTTGGCGTCGGCGGGGTTCGATCCTGCGTTTGGCGCCCGTCCGCTGAAACGGGTGATCCAACGGGAAATCGGCGATCGATTGTCGATGGCGATCTTGAATGGCGAAGTGCCTGACGGGTCGACCGTGGTGATTGATGTGTCGTTGACTGATCCGCTGAGCCTGGGGTTGACGATCGTCGCCCAAACTGGTCTTGCACAATCGGCTGTCACACAACCGTAAAGGTACATTTCCCTATCGACACGGGGGCCGTGTGAGCGCACACTGGTGACATCAGGGAGGCACTGATCCACCGGCGCAATTGGTCGCACAGCCGGTGGGGAGCCAATGCGAAACCGGCCCCGATACTTGTTCGTTTGAGTATCCAAGGAGTCGGTATGCACAGCATTCTCACCACGATTATTGGCGCTGGTTCCGTGCCGGTTGGACGCAGTGGGTTGTTGCTGGCAATTGGCGCATCTCTCCTTGGTGGTGGCGCCGGCATGGCAGTGCTCGGCCGCCGCATGCTCGACGACGTAATGACAAATAGTTTTCAAGCTGTACCGGTCAACTAGCGGGTACCAAGAAACACCAGCCAGCGGCTCTTCCTCCTGGAGCCGCCGGCAATTTCTCCACCGAGACCCCCGGGCTCTCGGCCATATCTCCAGAGGCAGCGAACCTCCTGGCGATGCGTGCGAAAGCGGCGTCCAACTCCCTTGAGGCGCCGCTTTTGTATTTTTCCGGTAACTCATTCCCGGCGCGATTCGGTCGAGCGATAGAGTTCGTTGTCACATCCCCGAGCGCCTATGACACGGCGTAACTGGCCACTTGGCCCAAGGAGATAGCCGTGCCCGCAAAAGTTGTCGTTGGTACTCAATGGGGCGACGAAGGCAAAGGAAAATTCACCGACCTTCTCGCCATTGACGCCACTCACGTGGTGCGTTACCAAGGGGGCCACAACGCCGGTCACACGCTTGTGGTAGATGGTGTCACCTTCAAATTGCAGCTCGTACCGTCGGGTATTTTGTACCCGCAAGTGGTGCCCGTCATCGCCAACGGTGTGGTCGTTGACCCCTGGGTGTTGCTGAGCGAATTGGCGATGCTGGAATCCAAAGGGATCGACGTTTCCAAGCTGGTGGTGTCGGGAAATGCGCACGTGATTTTGCCGTACCACCAAGAGATCGATGCGCTCAACGAAGCGGCATTGGGCGATAGCAAAATCGGCACCACGTTGCGCGGCATTGGGCCCGCCTACGCCGACAAGGCTGACCGCGTGGGCATCCGTTTGCAAGACCTCGTGCGCCCCGCGTATTTGAAGGAACGCATTTCGAGTGTGGCGCGGGGTTTGGCTGGGCGAGTTGATGTAGATGTCGACGCGCTCGTCGATCGTTTGCTCACCGAGATTGCGCCGTTTGTCACGCCTCGATTGACCGACACGGTGGCGCTCTTGCACGACGCGCTCGAAAATGGGGCGCGCATTTTGCTCGAAGGAGCGCAAGCCACATTCCTGGACATTGACCACGGCACCTACCCGTTTGTGACGTCGTCGAACCCCACTGCGGGGTTCGCCAGCGTCGGCTCTGGGCTCGGCCCCCGAGATATCACTGAAGTGATTGGCGTGGCCAAGGCGTACAGCACTCGGGTAGGTTCGGGGCCGTATCCCACAGAGCTTTTCGACGAGGTTGGCAACCTGCTGGTGGAGCGTGGGCACGAGTTTGGCACCAACACTGGGCGTCGGCGTCGCACTGGTTGGTTTGATGCGGTGATGGTGCGCCAGGCCGCCCGTCTCAACTCGTTGAGCGAATTAGCCATCACCAAACTCGACATCCTGGACACGCTCGAAACCGTCAAAATTTGTGTGGCCTACGAGCTCGATGGGCAACGTATTCGGCATCTTCCCGGCGACTCTGACGACTTCGCTCGGGCCACGCCGGTGTACGTCGAAATGCCCGGCTGGCAATGCGATATTTCTTCGGCTCGCACACCAGAAGAGTTGCCCGCCGCCGCTCGCGACTACCTCGCCTGTATCGAACGAGAGACCGGCGTGCCCATCAACCTCGTGGGCACTGGGCCGGGCCGCGACCAAATTTTGTATTGGACGACACCAGCATGATCCCCCGCTATTCCCCGCCCGACATGGCCGCGCTGTGGGCCGACGAAGCCCGATTTGGCCGCTGGCTCGAAGTGGAAATTTTGGCCGTCGAAGGCTGGGCCTCGGTAGGCGTCGTGCCCGCGGCCGACGCGGCTTTTGTGCGCGCCAATGCTCCCGTGATCGATGCCGAATTCGTGCGAGCCTGCGAAGAACGCGAAGCCATCACCGATCATGACGTGGCCGCGTTTGTGGACGTGGCCCAGGCTCGCATGGGTGGCTCGGCATCGACGTGGGTGCACTACGGCCTCACGTCGTCTGACGTGGTTGACACAGCCTTGTCGGCCGGGCTCGCCGCGTCATGCGATTTGATGCTCACCGCCATGGACGAACTCATCGAGTCACTGCGACGCCGGGCGCTCGAATTTCGCGACACGCCGACCATTGGGCGCACGCATGGTGTGCACGCCGAGCCGACCACATTTGGGGCCAAGTTGGCTCTGTGGTGTTTGCAAGCTGATCGTGATCGCACCCGTTTGCGTCGGGCTCGTGAGGCCGTAGCGGTTGGCAAATTGAGCGGCGCGGTGGGCACGTACTCCAACATCGATCCACTCGTTGAGACGTTCGTGTGCTCGCGTCTCGGACTCGTTGCTGTTCCCTCTACCCAGGTGATCGCTCGCGATCGCCATGCCGAGTTTTTGGCGGCGTGCGCATCGATCGGGGCGTCGATCGAATGCTTCGCTCTTGAGGTGCGGCACTTGCAACGCACAGAGGTGCGAGAGGCAGCCGAGGGGTTCCGGCCGGGCCAAAAAGGTTCCAGCGCTATGCCGCACAAACGCAACCCGATCACCTCAGAACGCTTGTGCGGTATAGCTCGTATGTTGCGCGGCTACGTAATAGCCGGGTACGAAAATGTGGCGCTCTGGCACGAGCGCGACATCTCGCATTCCTCGGTTGAACGCGTTGTTCTGCCTGATGCGTCGAATCTCACGTTGTACGCGATTCGGTTGATGACACGGCTGATTGATCGGCTCGATGTGTGGCCTGAACGCATGTTGGCCAACTTGGAATCGTCGTATGGTTTGGTGTTCAGCCAGCCGGTGTTGTTGGCGTTGATCGACTCTGGTTATTCGCGTGATGATGCGTATCGGGTGGTGCAAGACAACGCGCTGCGGGCTTGGGCTGATGGTGTGTCGTTTCGTACGTTGCTCGACGCTGATGAGCGTGTGACGGTGAGCCCGGCGGTGCTTGACGCGGCGTTTGATCTGACTCGTTCCCTTCGCCAC
>JAYWAI010000413.1:0-3592 GCA_043782545.1 Acidimicrobiia bacterium | reverse complement strand
TCGTTGTTCCCAAAACCAACGGCCGCGGCGTACAGCCTCACCAGCATGTCGCCCACGGCCTCAATCGACGCGACGTCGAACCCACGTGAGCTCAGCGCAGCGGCAACCGGTTCTGCTTGGATCCCATGAAGCTGGAACGCCATGGTCGCCAGGGCATCGGGCATGGCCCGTACGAGGCGAGGAAGCGCGGCGATCGCTCGAAGCCCATTCAGGTTGGCTATCAGCGGCCGATCTTCACAGAAGTCCATCACGCACCACGCCCGGCTCGCGCCAGTGGGAGAACCGGACGCTCGTACGATCGGGGTTGGGTAGCCAGCGCTCGCCAAACTGGATTGGACCGCGGTTTCTCGGGCGGCCAAATTTGCGTCAGGTGCCAGCCGCAATACCACTTTGGAGGGCAAGCCGATTGCTCGATTGCCGTCCAAAACAAGCTGCCACATTTCGGCCCAAAAACCACCTGCGAGCCGAGTCGGCGCAGCGGCCAGTCGCAACTCGGGATTATCGAATTCGACCCGCAACGAGTCCATCACAATATGGAGTTCCGGGGGGTCGTTGCACTCGAACAGCTCATCTGCAATACTCACGTCTATGATCGTAACGGTAAATACTGTCAATGTCTAGTAGATCTGCCAACCCGGCGCCCGACTCTGAAATTCAAACGGTTTGGACCATCGACGAACTTGCCGGGCTTGTCGGGCTCCCCACCCGCACCATTCGGGAGTACCGCACGCTCGGCCTCGTTTCGCCGCCGGTCATGGCTGGCCGGGTCGGCACATACAACCGGGCCCACCGCTCACGGCTTGAATTGATCGGTCGGTTACAGACACGCGGCTACTCGCTCGCCGCCATCGGCGACCTCTGCAATGCCTCGGCCACCGGACGCTCGCTCGAGGAGGTTCTCGGCGCGTCGGCGGCATCGGGGATCGACGAACCAGCAATCGGGTACACGTTGAACGAGCTCGTCGTCGTGGCACCAGCGTTCGGCGCATCGAGCGTCCGCAGCGCTGCGTGTACGGCTGGCCTGCTCACTCGACGCGGCAATCGGTGGGTGGCTCGGTCCCCAGCTCTTCTCATGGCCTTTGCCGAACTCACCGCTGCCGGTGCGCACCCCGATGCAGTTCTCGCCATGGTCGCTGGAATGGTTGAGGGTGCTCGGCAACAAGCCAACGCAGTGGGCGACTTGGTCGTTGAATCGCTATGGCCACAGAGAGACGGGCTCGATGCCGAATTCGTGAACGCTGCTCGACGCCTCCGGTTGTTGCTCACCCAGGCTGTTGGATCGCTATTCGCCGACGCAGCTGGCGAGGCCTTGCGTGCCCGATCAAACACACCGGGCGGCCAAGGGCTCAAGACCCTGGTGGACCGCATCCAAATCGGCGCCCTCCCACTCGACGCCCGGTCTGCTCCTCTCCCCACCAAGACCCTCACCAGCTAGTCCAGTTACTTCTCGACCGGTCGCCTTTCGAGGTTTATCGTCATACGGGCCGGTATACTCCACGTATGACAACGGTCCAGATGGCTATTCGAATCGAGGAAGACCAGCTCAGAGGTATTGACGCAACCATTCCGGGCACACATCACAATCGGTCTGAAGTTATTCGCCGGGCGATTGACCTGTATCTCTACCGACTGGCTTGCGAGCGCGATGCCGCCATCTACGACGCGATCCCACCCGACGATGCCGATTACCTTGCCGACGCAGAGGCCGTCGATCAGTTGTCTGCCTGGTCGACCACTCCGAAGTGGTGACTATCAGCACGGTCGACCACTCCCAAGTGGTGACTGGGTGAAGCGGGGCGAGATCTGGTGGGCGGCGACAGTCGGAGGTGACCGTCCCGTTCTCGTACTGACTCGAGATCCGGTCGCCGATCGTATCGACGGCGTAGTGGTTGCCCTCTGCACACGCACGATCCGGGGTCTCACCAGTGAACTTCTGCTATCGCCGGGTCACGGAATGCCCGACGACTGCGTTGTGTCGTTCGACAACGTGTTCACGATTCGCAAGCAATTGTTCCGGGCCAAAATCACTGAGCTCGACAACACTACGATGCTCGCTGCGTGTCAGGTAATGAATGCCGCCCTCGGGTGCGTCTAAGTCGCCGCACCGGGCGCGACTCTGGTCACCATGTTGACGGTCGACGTACTCATCTTTGGCCAACTTCGAGGGCGGCGTCGAGAAAGTTCTTCATCATGTTGGCAATGAACGACGGAAATCTTGGTCAACTTTGCCAAAGCGAACGCAGCGCCAGCAACGTCGAGCTAAACGTGCCCTCAGCGTAGCGGCCCGGCTCGATGAGTTCGTTGAGGGCGTACCCGATATCCATCGCCACGATGAAGTCGGCGACTCGCTCGATCGGCATGGGCAGCGGATGGCCAGATCGAGCTACATCGAGCTCTAAGATTTTCGTAGTCATCTTGCGCATCTTCTCTTGGCGTTTGCGCATTCGCTGCCGCAACTTTGGATTGCGCAGTGCGTACAAAATGAACTCCATATGCAACACCGAATTTTCACCGAGCGGTCCAGACCGGAGCCGTTGCGGTGATTCGATGAGTTCTAAGTAGTCGACAATTGACACCGACTTTTTCATGAGCCGCTCCATCTCGGCAATTGTCGACTCGACGTGGTCCTCCAACATCGCCATCACAAGTTCGTCCTTGTTGCCAAAGTTGGAATACAACGCTCCCCGTGTCAGCCCAGCTTCCACACAGATGTCTTCAACGCTGGCGCCACCAATACCCTTGTCGACAAACACAACCGCTGCCGCGGCAAAGAGTTGTTCACGAGTGTCGGTCCGAAGAGGTCGAGTTCTTTCCCTTGACATGTGCAACAGGATACGTCAATATACTCAATACGAAAGTGTATTTACTTGCACATACCACCTTTCGAGGACCACACCGATGGACGCAGAACAGTTTTTCGCCGAAGCGTTCACGCCAGAATCACACGCCGATCCCTACGCCCTGTATCGGCGAATGCGAGAGTCGGGGCCGCTCATCGACACTGGCTTGTACACCTGGCTGAGCTTCGGCCACGCCGAAGGTTGGGCCGTCGTACGCACGCCACTGGGCTCATCAAATGAGGGCCGTTCCACGTCGCGCTCGTTGGCACCCGACCGGCTCGAACAAAATCAGGAGCCAAAAACATTGCTCTTTATGGATCCGCCGCAACACACACGGCTTCGAAGCTTGGTCGCTAAAGCATTCACACCGCGCACCACCGACGCCATGAAAGAGCGGGTGGCAGAGCTGACCGACGGCATCCTGGATTCACTCAGCGACCGGCCGGCGAGATCGGTCATTGACATCGCGGATGAGTTGGCGTACCCACTGCCCATCCAAGTGATCTGCGAGATGCTGGGCATTCCCACCACCGATCACAACTTATTTCACGACTGGTCACATGCGCTCACTCGGGGGCTCGACCCAGCCATCTTGCGGTCTGATGACGACAATCACGTTGTCGAGCAAGCCAGCGCCGAGTTGGGTGACTACGTCAATGGGCTGCTGCAAATTCGCTCGGCTGACCCCCGTGACGATTTGATCTCGGCATTGTTGGCAGCCCGAGACGGCGACGATCGCCTCACCACCGAGG
>JAYWAI010000412.1:0-3611 GCA_043782545.1 Acidimicrobiia bacterium | reverse complement strand
AACGCGAATTCACCGGCGTGCACGTCCCAGTCTGGCTCGGGCTTACCCCGGCATATCGCCTCATGAAATTGAGTCTCGAGAACAACTGGTTTCGACTTCTGGCGTGGGCGGCGGCGATAGCGGCCGCGTATATGCAGGGTGCCAACGGCCAAATTCGCGGCCGCAAGCTGCGTTGACTCTGACGAACAAAACGGGCCATATTTACCGGGACTCACCGCCTCGCCGCCACCCGCCCGAACGCGGTACGTTGCAGCGTGCCGAAAGCCGCTCCCCATCCCCCGATGACCACGATCTTGTTCGTTCGTCATGGGCAAACCCCGACTACCGGAACGTCTTTGCCTGGGCGCGCACCTGGCTTACATCTGGCTGACACAGGCCGCGCCCAGGCCAAAGCCGTTGCTGCTCGCATCGCCAAACTCAAGAGCGTCGACGCGATTTACGCCAGCCCGCTGGAGCGCACGCGCGAAACCGCCGCACCCATTGCGTCGGCACGGGGCCTCAAAGTTACGGCCGACAAAGGGTTGCTGGAATGCGACTTCGGCGACTGGACCGGCGGCCTACTCAAGGACCTCATGAAGCTTCCCGAGTGGGCCACCGTGCAGAGATACCCCAGCGGCTTTCGTTTTCCTAATGGCGAAAGTTTCTCGGAAATGCAGCAAAGGATCGTGGCCGCCACAGCTCGGCTGGTAGCCAAGCATCCCGGTGGACTTGTCGTTGCCGTCAGCCACGCCGACCCCATCAAAGCGCTGGTGGCATACGCTATGGGCACCCACCTAGATTTGTTTCAACGCATCGTGATCTCGCCGTGTTCCGTCACCGCTATCAGCTACAGCGCGCACGGCCCAGCCGTGCTCACGGTGAATTCGACCGATGACCTGGGTAGCCTCAAACTGTCGTGAGTTACTGGTTTGATCTTGAGCAAGTGCAAAGTTTCATCGTCGGCACCGTTGGCGCGCCCGGCAAGCGGGTTTTCTATTTGCAGGCACGCTCGGGCGTCGAAAGCCTGACGATCAAATGTGAGAAGCAACAAGTGGCCGTATTAGCCGACTTTCTCGAAAAGCTGCTGGCCGATGTACCACCCACTTCCCCGGGGCTCGCCAGTCCACCGGACTTGCGCCAGCCAGTGGCGGCTGATTGGACGTTGGGATCACTCGGTTTGGGTTACGACCGCGAGACCGATGTCATCTTCATTGTGGCCAACGAGATCGTGATTCCCGACGAGACCGATGACGACGATGACGCACGCAACGACGACGCGATCATTTCAGACTCTGCCGACGGGCAGCAGGCCCGATTCCGCCTCACGCGCGACCAAGTGGCGACCTTCATCGAGCAGGCCCGCCAAACCGTTTCGTCCGGACGCCCGACGTGCTTTTTGTGCATGGGGCCAATGGACCCTGACGGGCACGCTTGCCCCCGTCTGAACTAATTTTGCAATGTCGATGAGCGACCAATGAGCTGTGTCGATGAGCGACTAATGAGCTATGACTTTGCTTGTTCCTGAAGTCTTAGCGCGAGGCGACATATCCATCGACGGTCGAATGCCGTGGAGCTCCAACGCCACGTTCCTGTGCACCTTGACGCTCGAAGAGGCAACGTGTCAGGCGATTTACAAACCGGCTCGAGGCGAACGACCACTGTGGGACTTCCCAACTGGTTTATACCGCCGCGAAATTGCCGCCTACGAATTGTCGGAATCACTCGGGTGGGACCTGGTGCCGCCCACAATCGAACGCGATGGTCCGCACGGCATTGGCTCATGGCAACTGTTTATCGACGCCGATTTTGAGCAGCACTACTTCACCATCCATGAAAACCGCCTGGACTTACACGATCGATTGCGAGCCATGTGCGCTTTCGATTTGTTGGCCAACAACACCGATCGTAAATCGGGTCATGTGCTGATTGGTGCACCAGGGCAATGGCACGACCAAATTTTGGGAATCGACCATGGCGTGTGCTTTCACGAAGATTGGAAGTTGCGCACGGTCATATGGGAATTCGCGCTAGAACCTTTTAGCGAGGTCGTGCAAGTGGGGATGGCGTGCATCGCCAACGAAATATCGCCAAAGATGTGCCAACTTCTGGAGCCCGCCGAAATCGACGGGTTACGTCAAAGGGCAGATCACTTCGCCACGATTGGCTCATTCCCCAACGATCCCGGCGGCCGTCGGTATCCCTGGCCGCTCGTGTGAACGAGCGGTGGTATCGACTGTCGCTCGTGTGAACGAGCGGAAACGTGTTAGTGATGCAGTTGGTGCGTCAAGCGGGCATTGACTCGGCCCAACGCGGCCAACGCGGCACCGCTGGAAGGCTGCGCCGGATGCAGACGGTGGTGTCGATGCACGCCAAGTCGACCAATCCATGTAGCAACTCCAGCGGGGATGCAGATCAGGACGACTTGTGCGGCATTCATACCGTTGCCTCTCGCGTAGGTGTTGCTGTATTGATCGGCGCTACACAGAAAAAGTTGAGCGATCGGCCAAAGAAACCGGCAACGCTCCAGGACTTGTCGACCTGCTGGTGATACGCGCCGATACCGCTATTGGCAAACCGTCAACACGGATCTGGCCGGCGAGGCATTCCGTCACGGCGGCCTCGACGCTGCACCTCAATGCATCACCCGTGATCTCGCTGCTGGTTCCAGCCATTGCTTGTACAACCACGGTCACAGACGCCATCGGTGCGTTCGTCACGACGACCGGCCACCCGCCGAGGGGGCGCGCCGTCATGACGAGGCCACCAAGATCAGAGCCATCGGCTCGGGAATTGCCAACCTCGGCCCAGACAAACTCATCACCGTGTCGCATCCGAATTTGACACCGTTCAATGCCGCCAAAGTCGTAAGCGTTCAGGAACGCTTCACGCACTTTTGACAGGTCGTCGGCATGCACGAAATCGGAGACCTGTGCGCCGATCAGGTCATCACCGGGGACGGCCAGAAGGTCAGCGGCAGCCTGATTGGCGAACACACACTTCCCCGATCGATCAATTATCGCGCACGCCGTGAGGCTGTCGCCGACCAAAGATTTCAATCGTGCCTGCGTTCGCGCCAGGGACACCTCCGCGCGTTGTCGATCCATGACCTGTGCAATGGTGTCAGCCAGTTTTCGAGCGACAGCGATCTCCTCGGGTAGCCATGTCCGAGGCTCGTAAATCATTGATATTCCGAGGCATCCCATGCGCTCGCCAGTGATGCCGAATGGCGCCGCAATCAGCGAACGATCGGGCACCGGCAGTTTGGCTGCTTCGGCGCGGAGCGCTTCGTTTGAGTGAGATTGTGTGTCGGCCACCACCACGGTCTCGCCCGTGCGCAGCAGAGCATGCCATTCAGGAAACGAATCGCCGTCGTCATCGAAATCAGCTGCCATGCTCGACACATGTGGCGCACACCAACTCGCTAGCGGAGAGAACCGAGTGTTAACTATTTCTTCTAGGTAGACGACGTCGGCGCCAACGACCTCGCCCACGCGTTGCAGTATCTCCCCCACGTCAGCCAAAAACGAGCTCGGCGTCATTTCGAGAGCCATGCGAGACGCAGTCGCCACAACGTCGTCAAGGGCTGCGTGGCGCAGAAAGTCCGCCCGTCGGTGATGTTCGGCGGCGTAGGC
>JAYWAI010000411.1:0-9551 GCA_043782545.1 Acidimicrobiia bacterium | reverse complement strand
CGGGCTCGGGTAGGTCGGCGGCTCCTCACCAGGCGGCCGAGTCTCGTAAACCGTCACGCCACCCTTGGGATCAAACGTCTTGTCTTCGCTCGGCCACGAACCGGGCAAGTATCGCTTGCCACCGTCTACGTATACCCACATTCCCGTGCCGGCTCGGCGAATCTCGTCCTCGCCCTTTGCCGTGGCGTCCCACCACATAACCGTGGCGTCATCGATGCCGTTGTAGTCCACGCCACCTTTGAAAATTCCTCGGTCGCCAAACGAAAATGCTGGCACCGAAATACCTGGTTTGGTGGCGGGGGCGTTGAAGAAGCCATCTTGGAAACTCTGCGCCGTGAGATTGGGGCCCGCGAGTTGCACACCTGTATAGAACATCGACGGCGTTGGCTGGATCACGCCGCTGGAGTCTTTGGCGGGCACTTCCTTGCCGGTAAACCATTTGTAGAGAAAGTACGCGCCTGCAGTCTCTGGCTTGGTGCGGGCCGCCAGAGTGGTGATGCCAAACGCATGCGCCCATTGTTTTTGATCGTAGGTGCGGGCAAACGCCGTGGTGTCCACCAGCACCGAGCCAGACAACACCCATTCGGGGAAGTAGTTCTGTGCCGTGGCCTCTTTGGTGAAGTCACGCGGGGCAACAGGATCGCCATGCAGGATCACCGACGTGACGCCCGCTTGCTTGAGTTTCGCGATCGTGGATGCCGCGGTTTCTTGGATGGTGGCCGGGTTGAGTTGGTACGGAATGACGGTGGCCAACTCGGCGTTGGCAGCTTTCATGTCGGCACCGAACTTGTCGGCCAAGCTCTTGTCGGCTTCGCTGGATTCCAGGTAGACGTACCCAAATTTTCGAGTAGTCGCGGTCATCGCTGGGTCACCGGCGTGAGAGGCAGGCTTGCCAACCAGTTGTTTCGTGATGTACTCAACCGCGTGTTGTTGGGTCTGCTCGGCCGAAGCGGTGATCGACAACGCGTACGGGGCGCGTTGCGCCTCGGTAGCTTGCGGCTGAGCCGGTCCGCAACCCAGGCACGGCACTTTGCGGGCGGCCAATTCCTCAGCGAAGGCGTCGGTCAAGGCCGGGCCGCTCCACACCATGAATGGCTTTTCGACCTCGGCAATCTTTACCGCGTCGGCGCGGGCTGCGACGGGGTCGGTGGCAATACCACTCCCGGCTACGACGACGAGTTCGACGTGGCGACCATAGGTTTCCACGACCGATTCGTACATCTTGACATAGCCCCGAACCGAGTCGGCGTATTGGGCGTTGGTGTCACTGTTCTTGATGGCGTCGGTGACGTAGTTGATTACGGGGTCGCCTTCTTGGGCTTGGTAGTACACAATTTTTATGGTGTCTTTGGTGACACCTGTCGCCGTGGCACCGCCGTTGTCACCGGTGAATGGGGCAACACACTCCGGCGCGTAATAGTCGGGCAGCCTCACCTGGCCGAGGTCGGCATTGCACCTAGGACCCCAGTCGACAGTGATGCCTTTGGCCTTCGCCTCATCGAATCGCAACGGGTACGTAATCGGTGCCGGAGCCGACGACGCCGTGGACCCAGATGCCGTCGTGGTGGCCGCAACAGCGGCGGTTGTCGTCGTGGTCGGCGTAACCTTCTTGTCGTCGCTGGACGATGCAACGATGGCAATCACGATGGCCGCGACGGCAACGATGCCGATGATCGGGCCCCACCGTTTGAGTTGGCGTGACTTCGCGGCGCCTGTGTGATCACTTGCTGGCAACATGTTGATCCTCCTGGGTTGTGGTGTGGTGAGCCCCGAGATAGGAATCAACCACGTCTGGATGGTGCAGAACTTCTTGTGGATCTCCCTGAGCGATTAGCCGCCCAAGATCCAGCGCGAGGAGGCGATCGGCTATGCCGGCGATGAGGCCCATGTCGTGTTCGATCACGATCAAGCTCGCACCCATCTCGTCGCGCAAACGGCGCAAGACCGGGCCAAGCGCTTCGGTTTCTCGTTGAGCTATGCCCGAGCTGGGTTCGTCGAGCAATACAACACTGGGGCGGTGGGCAACCAGGCATGCCAAATCGACGATGCGGCGCGTGCCGGTCGACAACTCTCTCATGAATTTGTTTCTAAAATCCCCGAGGCCCATCAATTCAATGAGTTCATCGACACGCAACGACACACGTTCCTCAGAATCGAAAACCGCCGGGAGATACAACGCGGCGGCGAATGTGCTGCGATTGTCGACCCAACGGTCGAGTGCCACGGCGAGCGTCTCAGAAACCGTGAGACTGGGGAACAGGCGCGCGTCCTGAAAGCTACGGCCCAGGCCGCGCGAGGCCCGAGCGCTGGGTGACATGTCGCTGATGTTGACGCCGCCCAAAACCACCCGCCCTGTGTCGGCCGGAGTGAAGCCAGAGATCACATCAAACAGTGTGGTTTTGCCGGCCCCGTTCGGCCCGATGACACCCAAAATTTCCCTGGGAAACAACGAAAAGCTCACGTCGTCGACTGCTCGAATTCCGCCAAAACTGCGAGCCATTTCGCGTACTTCCAATACCGGCGTTGCCGACATGTCGATGGGTTGAGTCATGTGTGGTGTCGCCGCCACCGCTCGCTCCAAAAACACTGACCGGAGAATGTCAGGGCGGTCCAGAAGCTCTTTGGTCGGGCCACGAAAGCGAATCTCACCCTTCTCCATAAAGAACGCCAACTCGGCCAACGTGAGCGCCAGATTGACCGACTGCTCCACGATGATCACGGTCACACCGTCAGCGGCCAGTTGGCGAACCATAGGCACGAGTTGATCCACGACGACCGGGGCCAAGCCGAGAGAGAGTTCATCGATCATCACCAACCGCGGGCGGGTGATGAACACCATGCCGAGTGCCAACATTTGTTGCTGGCCGCCCGACAGATTGGCCGCTGGTTCATTGAGGCGTTGCGCCAAAATCGGAAACTGGTCGAGCACCTTCGCAGTGGCCGTTTTAACGCCATCAGGGTCACGACGCTGTGTCCAGGACGCCATGCGCAGATTGTCGCCGACGGTGAGCGAGGGGAACACGCCTGCGCCCCCGGGCATCTGCATGATGCCTCGGCTGGCGATCTCGTTGGGCGGGGCGTGGGTGATCTCGCGCCCGTCGAAAATCACGGCACCCTTGTCGGCTTCGACCACGCCAGAAATCGCCTTCAGGAGCGTGGATTTCCCGGCCCCATTCGTGCCCAGCAGCGCAATAATTTCACCCTCATCAACCTCGAAATCAACATCAAATAAAATCTGTATCGGGCCGTACGCCACGTTGAGGTGGCGCACCAACAACAATTTGCTGCGGCCTTGGCGGCGTTCAAAGAGTGCCTCTGATCGCGCCGCGGCCGACGTCCACACTTGGGTGATGTCGGCCATGAGCGTTTGGCCCGCGGTCGACACGATGAGGCCGCCGATCAGAAACACGGGCACCAACACCAGCATGCCCTTGCGGATACCCCAGTTGTCGGCAATCCACCCAATGAGCGGCAGGACGATCAATCCTGGAATCACCCACAGGGACGCCACCGAGAAGCCCATTGATCGCGCCCGGGGCGGAATGGCCAGCGACAACGAGGCCAGAATTCCCGGGCCGAGCACCGCCAAACACGCAGCAATCAAACAGTTGATAGCGATGGCAATCCCGACCTTGGGGGCCAGCGCGAATCCAGCTGACAGCGCCGCCACTACCACTGACACCCATGCCAGAAAACGCAAGACACTGCCGGGGTCTTTCATCATCATTTTGGTGGCCACCCGCGACCCGATCATGATGCCAATGATTTGCCCAGGCTCTGTGGCGGCAATGGCATATCCGCGTGCCCGGTCGTCGAGGTGAAATTGCTTCTCGTAGAGCAAGCCGGCCAGCGCCGCGAACCCGATGAGCGCTACCGACAGAAACGGGAGTGCATACCAGATGCGTCGCAAACTCTCGATCTTCCACACGGTACGCCACGACTCGGCAAAGCTCAGCGCATCTTCTTCCGTGTCGATGACGTCTTGACTGGCGCCCATGGCCCGACGCTCGTGGGCACCCCGAATGGGCTCATTGAGTTTGAGGGCAACGAGTCCCATAACGATGGTCGGGATGGCGAACACCACAAAGGGCACGCGCCACCCAAACGCGTGACCCAAAATGCCGGCGCCGATTGGGCCTATAAACGCGCCGACGGCGGTCGATGCCCGATGCAAGGAAAACACTCTGGCTCGATGGTCTGGGTCGTAGTAGTCGGCAATCAGCGAGTTGTGGGTGGGGTCGACAGTGGCTTTGCCCACATCGGAAACGCTGCGCACGATACCCAAGAAAATCAGCCCGCTAGCTACACCCGTCCCGGCTGAAAATACGCCCCACACAATTGCACCGATGACCGCGATCCGCACCCGATTGGTGGCGTCAGCGAAGTAGGCAATCGGCACCTGTAACGCCAGGGATACCACGGCCACGACGCTGAGCAAAGCGAGCACGCCGGTGAGTTTCAAATGGAACGAGTCACGTATCTCCGGGAGCAACACGCCCATCACGTTGCGGTCGGCAACGTTGAGCGCGTTGATGCCACACAAGATCAGTATTGCGGTCGTGGGCCCATCGCCGACCGCCTGTTTGAGGGCTCGAATCGGGTGCAAGAATTTGTTCATATGCTGACGCCATTTCGCCGGGCGACACTGCGCAACCAACGATCCCGAATGCGGGCCACAACGCCACCAATGCCACCGGGCAACGTCATCAGCACCAGCAACACGCCGAGCGCGGATGTGAAGAATTGTTGCCAGGCGTTGGCCAAAAACCACTGACTGCCACGAAGATACACCGCTCCCAAAACCGCGCCGGTGATCGATCCCAACCCGCCGACGACGGCGGTGGTGAATACCAAAATGCTTTGACTGGGTTCGAAACTGACGGGCTCAAAAGATTGGGTGAGGTGACTAAAAAGACACCCTGCGACGCCGGCCACTGCGCCCGACAGTGCGAACGCCGTCAACTTGGCGGCCACTGTATTGATGCCGTAACTCTGCGCTGAGGCATCATTTTCGCGCAACGCGATAATCACCCGCCCGGTGCGACTTCGCCGTACGCCCCGCACCGCGCCCACCACGATCACCAACACCAGCAGCGACAAAATATAGAAGCGCCCTTGCGACTGCGTATCGAATCGGCCGAGCAATTTTGGGCGCGGAATTCGCCCTTTGGGAATCCACGTGAAGAACCGCCGATTCAACAAATACGACGAAGTTGCCAGCGCCAAACCCAACGTGCTCACCGCCAAATACAGACCACGCAAACGCAAGGCGGGAACACCCACCACGACCGCAGCTATTGCTCCTACCCCGCCAGCGATGGGGAGCGCCAGCAACAAATCGACGTGCCAGGTGAGCGTAAGTTTGGCCCCGATCGCAGCCCCCAAACCAACGAACGCCATTTGCCCCAGAGACACTTGGCCGGCCCACCCCGTGAGCACCACGATCGACACGCCAACCAACGAAAACACGACCACGGCCGAAGCTTTGAGAAGTTTGTCTGGCCCCAAAAAAGTTGGTAGCGACAACAAAAACCCGATGACTAAGGCCGCAGCAACAACACGTACGACAATCACTTCGCTCACTTTCGTAAGCGCAGAGGCGATCGGGCGAACCTCCTCGGACGCCTGCCACGATGATGTTGCGTCCTTGCCCGCCCGCGTGGTTTCGCGTTTTTGGACGAGCAGTGCCAGCACGATGATGGCGGCAATTATCGGGTCGAGCAACAAGGGGCTCGACGCCTTGTAGATCGCGGCTTGCTCGAGCACGCCAAGCACGAGCGACGACGAGACGATGACCGGCAGATTGGTGAGGCGCCCGATCATGAGCGCGGCGAGCGAACGCAATAGAACGCTGATGTCGAAGGCGCTTCCCACCGGAAGCCCAACGATTCCGGCCCGCAGGAACATGGCCAGAAACGCCAGCGCTCCCGCTACCGACCACACCAGCGTGTGAATGCGTTGGACGGGCACGCCGAGTAGCCCAGCGCGGTCCGCGTTGTCGGCGCTGGCCCTTACGGCGACACCCACCAGAGTGCGTTTCAACAACAACCCCACCGCCAACATGGCCAATGGGGCAATGACCACCGCCATCACATCGTTGGCGGAAAATACGATCGGTTGGATCGTGAACTTCCAATGGAACGGCGGGGCAAGACGTTGCGAGGCAGCCCGCTTGTTCCACCATCGCGGGATGAGTAACGCACCAACGGCGAGGAGTTGTGTGACCCCAATCGTGGCTACCGTCAAGATCAGCCGAGACGCCCGAAAGAACCGTCGAATGATCGCCAGTTCCACAATGGCCCCCACCGCGAACGCAGCGATCACACCAATGATGAGTCCGAGGAAGTAGTTCAATCCACTGAACAAAATCAGCATCACGGCCAAGGACGCTGGCACGAATCCCAAGTCGGGTTGGGCAAAGTTGAGCACCCGATTGGCCCGATAGATCAGTGCCATACCTACGGAAATCAGCGCTGTGAGCAAACCAATGATCAGGCCTCGCACAAAGATGCCGGCGGGCACAGGAAACACGGCAAGTTGAAAAACCAAAATGGCGGCGATCGGCCAATAACTCGTGACCGCCGCAGATCTCGTCAATCGTTTGAACCACATTCGCATCCCCCGGAGCAAGCCGGACACTAAGAGTGCTGGCAGGTCATCGTCAAGGCAGAGGTTGTCATACTCGTTTCAAAATGCGCAACGACCCCGTCGCCGATACATCCACGAAACAGCCAGAGTTGACAGCCGGCAAATAGATGTCTTCATAGGGCGGTCGGCCGCCGTGAGCCGGGTCCGGAAACACGTCATGGATAGCGAGGTATCCACCTTTGGCAACGTGTGGCGCCCATCCGGCATAATCAGCTTGCGCGGGTTCGCGACCGTGGCCGCCATCAATAAAAATGAACGCGCACGGGGTGCCCCAATGCTTGGCCACCAACGGCGACCGGCCCACTATCGCAACAACGGATTCCTCAATGCCAGCATCGTGAACTGCCAACCGGAAAAATGGAAACGTGTCCATTTTGCCGACGCGTTGGTCAACCAGAGTGGAATCGTGATGCTCCCAGCCGGCCTGATTTTCATCGCTGCCTCGATGGTGGTCGACGGCAAACAACACTGTGCCTTTTTTCTGAGCCGCGGCACCCAGCCAAATCGTTGAGCGCCCGCAATATGAACCAATTTCAACAAACGGCAGGCCAGGGTTTTCATCGGCGGCAACCAGCGCAGCGTCGTACAATGCGTCGCCCTCGCTGGGCGGCATAAATCCATTGGCCGCCCAGGCGTGCGTGCGCCACGGCTCAGAAAGGGGCACGCTCTACCACGTATCCCAATGGATGATCGAGTCGGCTTCTGGCCGAGCGGCGGGCTTGAAATCGGTCCCCATCGTGAAAGCGATTGGCGACAAACACACTTGCTGCACGGCATCAAACGGGATGCCCACTATGTCGGCCACCGCTTGCTCCATCATGAGGTGGACAGTCGTCCAACAGGTGCCGAGCCCGCGAGCCCGCGCCGCCAGCATGAAGCTCCACATGCCCGGCAAGATGTTGCCCATCATCGACGCCGACATCATCGCCGGGGCACCATCGACGCGGCCGCTGGCCGTGCACGCCAATACGAGTGCGGGGGCATCACCCATGTGATGGCCGAGGAAGTCAGCGGAGTTTTGCGAACGATCTTGCTGCGCTTGGGCCGCCTCGCCGTCCTTCTTGATCGAGCCGATATAGACGCCGTCGAGCGACTGGTAAATGCTGTAGCACCGCTGATACACGTCGCCGATTGCCTTGCGTTTGGCTTCATCACGCACGACCACGAACTGCATTGTCATGTTGTTGGAACCAGACGGCGACTGCATCGCAATCGACACGCATTCCCGAATCAGATCATCGGAAACGGGCTTCGAAAAATCGAGGCGCTTGCGAACTGCTCGGGTGGTCGTCAACAATTCGTCGCTGGTGAGATTGAGCTGTGTCATAGAACGCCGAGACTACCCGGGCGTTTCGCCTTCTGGGTTGTTGAGCCCCCGCAAGAATCGTTCGACTTCCACCGACACGTCTGAACTGTCGGCTATCTGCTGCTCGAATTGTTGGTCGTAGGCGTACTCTAATTGCGGGATGTATGGAGCCATTGAATTGTCTTGTTGCACGGCCTCGTCGACTCGGGCCGACCAATCAGCAACGGTGTCAGCAAGCTCGCCGACCCGAGTTGGCACGCCAGTGACCCGCTCAACTTGCGAAGCCAACGCCGCCACCAGCTTGGGATTCGTGGCCGAACTGGCATAAAAGCACGCCGGTGCCCGCAACGAGATCGACGGTATGCCCTTGCGCTCCAGCACCGTGTGGAGCACCCCCACCACCCCGGTTTGGCCCTGGTAAGTCGGTGCACTTAGGCCGAGTGTGCGAGCAAGTTGGGGCTGCGCGGTGGAGCCCACCACAATCGGCGTGCGGGTGTGAGGAATCTGATCAGCGGTCGTGCCGAGCGTGACCACCATTTCGACTTTGAAACGGTCAATCACTTCCAAAAGGCAGGCAATGTAGTTGCCCCACCTCATGTGCGGCTCCACGCCGCTAAGCAACACAAGATCGCGGCCCGTGGATTCGACGATGGACACCGTGATGTTGTTGTGCGGCCACACGATTTCGCGGACGTTGTCCTCGTCGAGTTTTACACGGGGACGTCGGCTGGTGAAGTCGAAAAAACTGTCGGGATCGATGTGGCCGACTTCTTGCGTCTCGGTAATTTTTTGAATCCATTCGACGCTTGACGTGGCTCCGAAGGCCACATCAAAAAAGCCTTCCAGTGCGAGCACAAAGATCGGCCGACGTAACACGGGCACTTCGGCCCAGATCATTTCACTCACCCGCCGAATCTACCCGGCCCTAGGCTTCTGACATGTCTAGAAAGATTGCACTGGTTCGACGACCGAGCGCGTTGGTGGCTCAAGGCGAGGTGACGCACATCGATCGAGTGCCGATGGATGTGGCGCTGGCATTCGAACAACACGCCGGATACCTCAGGCTCCTGGAGCGCCACGGATACGAGTTGGTATACGTGGCCGACGCGCCGGAGCATCCCGACGGCATCTTTGTGGAAGACACCGTCGTGATGGTCGACGGGGTCGCCATCATCACCAGGCCGGGAGCCGAGAGTCGTCGTGGCGAAATCGTTTCGACGGCCGTCGCCGTGGCCGCTCTGGGGCTCAAGTCGGAGGCGATTGCTGCGCCGGGCACGCTCGACGGGGGCGACGTTCTTGTAGTAGGTGAGCACGTGTTTATCGGCCGCACCACCCGTACCAATGACGACGGCATAGCCACGTTTCGAGCGCTCGCCGCACCGCTGGGGTACACCACCATAGGCGTGGACGTGCCGGGATGCCTGCACCTCAAATCGGCTATCACCGCGCTACCCGATGGGTCCTTGATCGGCGTGCCGACTTGGGTTGATCGCACTGTGTTCACCTCAGAGGGATTCCTGGTGCACGACGCTCTCGAACCGTCTGGGGGCGACGTGTTGTGCCTCGGCGATACGGTGGTCATTGCCGCCAGCGCCCC
>JAYWAI010000410.1:0-9552 GCA_043782545.1 Acidimicrobiia bacterium | reverse complement strand
CATTTATCTATCTTCGCGGCGAGTACGCCGTGGCCTATGAGCGCCTGAGAAATGCCATCGACGCGAGTACATCGGCAGGCTTGCTGGACGGAATTGGCATTGAAATTCGCCGCGGTGCTGGCGCGTACATTTGCGGCGAAGAGACCGCCATTTTCAATTCGATCGAAGGCTTTCGAGGGGAGCCACGCAGCAAGCCGCCATTCCCGGTTGAGGTGGGCTTGTTCGGCAAACCAACCGCAGTCAACAACGTTGAAACACTTGTGGCCGCGCTGGCGATCTGCCGCGGTGAGGGCTCGGCTACCAAACTGTTTTGCCTCAGCGGCCACGTGACCAAGCCAGGCCTGTACGAGGTGCCGGTGGGCACCACGCTCGGCGAGATCGTCTCCATGGCCGGAGCGGATCATGCCGATGTCCAAGCTGTATTGATGGGCGGCTCTGCGGGGGCGTTTGCGTTGCCCGCAGAATTTGATACGCCACTTACTGCAGAAGGCATGCGCGCGATCAGTGCCACTCTCGGGTCTGGGGTTGTGATGGTGCTGGACCACTCAGTCGACATGGTCGATTACACGAATCGCATCGCCGAGTTCTTTCAACACGAGAGTTGCGGCCAATGTGTGCCGTGCCGAGTGGGTACGGTGCGTCAAGTGGAACTGTTGCGCAAAGGCGATCGAGCATTGCTCAGAGAGGTTGATCAGGTGATGACTGACGCGTCGATTTGCGGGCTCGGGCAAACGGCCGCCAGCGCGATTCGTTCGGCGATCGAGAAGGGATTGCTATGAGCACGTTCTCGATTTTGATCGACGGTACCGATGTCGACATGGAGCCCGGCCAGACAATCTTGACTGGGTGCGATTCGCAGGGCCTCGACACGCCGACGCTTTGTTACGGCGACACGCTCACACCAAAAAACGCGTGCCGCGTGTGTGTGGTGGAGCTCGAGGGTTCGCGCGTGTTGGTGCCGGCGTGTAGCCGCAAAGCCGAGCCGGGCATGGTCGTGCACACCGAGAGCGCCCGTGTGCAACACAGCCGCAAGATGGTGCTCGAACTTCTTGGCTCCAGCGTCGACATGAGTCAGACCGACCATTTCGGCGAGTGGACAAATCGATACGACGCCCAACCCGAACGACTCGTCGACGCGGATTCGCGCACTCGAATCAACGAGGAACCTAAGCTTGACAACGACCTGTATGGTCGTGATTATTCGAAGTGCATTTTGTGCTACAAGTGCGTCGATGCCTGCGGTCAACAGTGGCAGAATTCCTTCGCCATTTCGGTGGCCGGGCGTGGTTTTTTGTCCCGCATTTCAACTGAATTTGATGCACCGCTTACCGACTCGGCGTGCGTGTATTGCGGCAACTGCGTGGCTGTCTGCCCCACCGGCGCGCTGACGCCGATGACCGAATATCACATGCGCAAAACCGGCACGTTTGCTCCAGAACGACAAACCGAGACAACCACGGTGTGCCCGTATTGCGGTGTGGGCTGCAATCTCACCTTGCACGTGCAGGACAACGAAATTTTCAAGGTCACCTCGCCGACCGATCATTCGGTCACTCATGGCAACTTGTGCATCAAAGGCCGTTTCGGCTTCAGCCACGTCAGCATCAATCGACGAGGCAACCTACCTTCGGTGGAGTAGACGTCGGATTTGGCACATCGCAGCTCGATCCCGTTAAGAAGGTGAGTGCCGGCGTTAATGATCCGTGAATGCCCTTCACGATTGAACAATTTGAGCGTATTACTGGAGATGGCGAAAACGCCGTAACCGGAAATGAGTTCAAATTATGGGTGACATCGTGATGGTGCTTCTAGTACTTGCCTTCTTCGGGGTGTGTGTCGGCTATGTGAGTTGGTGCGATCGAATTATCGGGCCAGATCCCGAAACAAGAGTCCCCGAGGCTGCGTCAACAGCATCGCGTACAAGCAGCAACGAATCAGATTTGGCGTTGCAAGCATGATGTACGCATCAGTTGTCGATAATGCCATAGGCCTGAGCCTGGCCGTCCTGGTGATTGCTTATTTGGTCGTTGTTTTGATCTTCCCGGAGCGTTTCTAAATGTCTGCTACTGGAATTATTCAACTCGTTGTACTGGTCGCACTCATTGGTTTCACCATGGGGCCCATCGGGCGCTACCTCGGCAAGGTGTATGGCTCGACTCCCGATGACAAGGCACCAGGCGACAAAGTATTTGGCCCGGTCGAGCGTTTCATCTACCGAGTGCTTCGGGTGGACCACCGACGCGAGCAGCGTTGGACGTTGTACGCCCTATCAATGTTGGCGTTCAGCTTGATCAGCGTATTGAGCCTGTACGTGCTGATTCGGCTGCAAGGCTCGTTGCCGTTTAACCCGACCAATCGTGGCGCCACCACACCGTGGGGCGCGTTCAACGCCTCGGTGTCGTTTGTGACCAATACCAACTGGCAGTGGTTCTCCGGTGAACAGGCCATGACCCATTTCACCCAGATGGTTGGATTCACGGTCCAGAATTTTGTGTCAGCCGCGGTTGGCATGGCGATCGTGATTGCGCTGGTTCGAGGCATCGTGCGCCGCGGGCACAGTACCCTGGGCAATTTTTGGGTCGACCTGGTGCGCACGATCACTCGAGTGTTGCTGCCAATGGCATTTGTGGCGGCGTTGCTGCTGGTCTCGCAGGGCACCATTCAAAACCTTCGTGGCACGACATCGGTGAAACCACTCGACGCCACCGCTGCGGCCACGGCTGGCGAGCCATCCTCTCAGTCCTTGCCCGGTGGCCCGGTGGCCAGCCAGACGGCGATCAAACAACTCGGTACCAATGGCGGCGGATTTTTCAACGCCAACTCTGGCCATCCCTATGAAAGCCCGAACGGATGGACCAACCTGCTTGAGAACTATCTCATGCTCATCATTCCGTTCTCGATGACGGTCACATTTGGCGTGCTCGCCGGGTCCAAGAAACAGGGCAGAGTGCTGCTGGGCGTGATGGTCGCCTTCTGGCTGATCTTCGCGGTGGGAGCTTCGATCGCCGAGCAATCTGGCAACCCGCGGCTGACCGCGATCGGAGTGGACCAAAGTTCCTCGGCCTCCCAAAGCGGCGGAAACATGGAAGGAAAAGACATCCGCTTTGGCCCGTCTACCTGTGGCGTATTTGTGTCGTCCACCACCGGCACTTCATCGGGTGCGGTCGATTGTGCTCACGACAGCCTGACGCCCTTGGGCGGTCTCATTCCGATGATCAACATGAAGCTGGGTGAAGTAACTCCGGGCGGCGTGGGTGTGGGCCTGGCCGGCATATTGATCAACGCGCTCATGGCGGTTTTCATTGCTGGACTCATGGTTGGACGCACGCCTGAGTTTCTCGGGAAGAAGATTCAAGCGGCCGAAATGAAATTAGTCGTGCTCTATATCGTGGCGATGCCGCTGGCCATGTTGGCGTTCGCCGGCGCCACCGTGGTGCTGAGCTCAGCTACGTCGTCACTTCAAACTACCGACGCTCACGGTCTTTCAGAGGTCCTTTACAACTTTGCATCTGCCGCAAACAACAACGGGTCAGCCTTTGCCTACATGAGTTCGAGTTCGCGGTGGTACACGATCACCATGGGAATTGCCATGCTGGTGGGCCGTTTCCTACTCATCATTCCTGTGTTGGCGATCGGCGGATCACTGGTGCGAAAACAGAAGGTGCCAGCCACGGCGGGTACATTCCCCACCGACAACGTTTTGTTCGGTGGGTTGCTCTTCGGCGTGGTCATCATCATTGCCGGCTTGACCTTTTTCCCTGCCCTTGCATTGGGCCCAATTGTGGAGCACTTGTCGCTATGAGTACTGACGTGATGGAACACCCCTCAACCGAAACGCCCAAAGAATCACCGTCCCGCTCGTTGTTTGACCCGGCCATAGTCCGGGGAGCGCTAGTGGACTGCGTCAAGAAATTGGACCCCAGAGTCATGGTCAGAAACCCAGTGATGTTCGTGGTCGAATTGGGCTCGGTGCTCACGACCGTATTGCTGGTTCGAGACTTTGGTAGTAATAGTCACCAAGACAACACCTTCACCATCGTGGTGGCCGCCTGGCTGTGGTTCACGTTGCTGTTCGCCAACTTCGCCGAAGCTATGGCAGAAGGCCGTGGTAAAGCTCAGGCCGCCAGCCTGCGTAAGGCGAGGGCCGAGACGGTTGCGTACGTGGAATTGGCCGATGGCAGCGTGGTTGAGCGATCATCCACCGCGCTGATGATCGGCGACCGGTGTGTGGTCGTGGCTGGCGAAATCATCCCTGGCGACGGTGACGTCGTGGACGGCATAGCCACCGTCGACGAATCAGCGATTACGGGCGAATCGGCCCCGGTGATTCGAGAATCCGGTGGCGACCGTTCGGCGGTTACCGGGGGCACCAGAGTGCTGTCGGATCGCATTGTGGTCAGGATTTCGTCGCAGCCCGGTGAGACCTTTTTGGATCGAATGATCGCGCTGGTCGAAGGGGCCGACCGCCAAAAGACACCCAACGAAGTAGCACTTTCGATCTTGTTGGCCGGGCTTACGATCATCTTCCTGTTAGCGGTCGTGACCCTGCAACCCTTTGCCATTTTCTCGCACGCCGAGCAGAAAATCGTGGTGCTCGTAGCCTTGTTGGTGTGTCTCATCCCCACCACTATCGGTGGCTTGCTCTCGGCTATCGGCATTGCCGGTATGGACCGGCTGGTGCAACGCAACGTGTTGGCCATGTCGGGCCGAGCCGTGGAGGCCGCTGGCGATGTGAGCACGTTGTTGCTCGACAAGACCGGCACCATTACGTTCGGGTCGCGGCAGGCATCGGAATTTGTGGGCGTCCACAATTACACCGAAATTGATGTAGCAGCGGCGGCGTTGGCCTCATCGTTGGCCGACGAAACCCCCGAAGGTCGCAGCATCGTGACGTTGGCGTGCGAACGCTTTGGTCGCCCGATGCCTGATGCCACTGGCGCAGTGATGGTCCCGTTCACCGCTCAAACACGAATGAGTGGGATGGATTTTCCCGATGGTCACATCGTGCGAAAAGGAGCGGCGGACTCGGTGCGGCGAATGGTCGCCGAAGCCGGCGGCATCGTTCCGCCTGAGTTGTTGTCGATCGTGGAAGGTATTGCCAGAGACGGTGCGACGCCTCTCGTAGTGGCACAGTGGCGCGACGGCGAGCTCCCGGGAATCGTGGGCGTGATTCGGCTCAAAGACACCGTCAAACCCGGCATGACCGAACGGTTCAACGAACTGCGCGCCATGGGTATCCGCACCATCATGATTACCGGCGATAACCCGCTCACCGCGGCGGCGATCGCCGCTGAAGCGGGTGTCGACGACTTCTTGGCCGAGGCTACGCCGGAGGACAAGATGGCGTTGATTAAGGCCGAGCAAGCCGGTGGCAAGCTCGTGGCCATGACCGGCGACGGTACCAACGACGCTCCGGCGCTCGCTCAGGCTGACGTGGGTGTGGCCATGAATACCGGCACCCAGGCGGCCAAGGAGGCCGGCAACATGGTCGACCTGGATTCCAACCCGACCAAGCTGATCGAGATCGTGGAGATCGGAAAGCAGCTACTGATCACCAGAGGATCCTTGACAACCTTCTCGATTGCCAACGACGTGGCGAAGTATTTCGCCATCATCCCGGCCATGTTTTCAGGCGTCATCCCCACTCTCAACAAACTCAACATCATGGGTTTGGAAACGCCTCGATCGGCGATTGCATCGGCCGTGATATTCAACGCGTTGATCATCGTCGTGCTCATCCCTCTGGCACTGCGTGGTGTGAAATTCCGCAGTGAAGGAGCCGCCGCAGTGCTTCGCCGCAACCTGCTCATCTACGGGGTGGGCGGCCTGGCTGCCCCATTCGTTGGTATCAAATTGCTTGACATAGTCGTGTCGGCGTTAGGAGTAAAATAATGAGGTCCTTCATCCGACAGTTAGCCCCGGCATTCATGGCAATGTTGGTGCTCACAGTAATTACTGGGGTCCTGTATCCCTTTGCGGTCACCGCAGTGGCTCAGACGGCATTTCGTGACAAGGCCAACGGTTCGATCATCAGCGTCAATGGCCAGGCGGTAGGCTCCAGCCTTATTGGACAGCCGTTCGCCGACACGAAGTATTTTCATAGCCGTCCGTCATCGGCAGGCACTGGCTATGACGGTACAAATTCATCGGCGTCCAACTTGGGGCCCACCAACCCGACGTTTTTACAAGCTGTGGCCGACCGTGTGGTGGCGTACCGAAAAGAGAATGGCCTTCTTGATTCGCAATCCGTGCCCGTAGATGCCGTGACCGGCTCTGCGTCGGGTTTGGACCCCGATATCAGTTTGAACAATGCCCGGCTGCAAGCTCCCCGGGTGGCCAAAGCACGCAACCTATCGGTGGAAAAAGTGTTGGCTGAAATCAGCTCCACCATTGACGATCGGCCGCTGGGTATTTTGGGCGATTCCGGCGTCAACGTTCTCAAACTGAACATTGCGCTAGACAGATTGGGATGAGCAAAATCGGGCGCGGCGTACTTCGGGTGTATCTGGGTGCCGCGCCCGGAGTCGGCAAGACGTACGCCATGTTGGACGAAGGCCATCGTCGTCAACAACGGGGCGCCGACGTCGTCGTAGCGGTTGTTGAGACGCACGGTCGAGCAAAAACGATCGCCCAAATTGGGGACCTGGAAATTGTTCCCCGGCGCGTCATCGAACATCGAGGCACGCGTTTTGAGGAGCTTGACCTCGACGCTGTTCTGGCCAGACGACCAGCTGTGGCTCTGGTGGACGAGTTGGCGCACACCAATATTCCGGGCTCGCGTCACATCAAGCGATGGGAAGATGTGAACGACTTGTTGGCCGCTGGCATTGACGTGGTTACCACGCTCAACATCCAGCACCTGGAGTCTCTCAATGATGTGGTTGAAAAGATTACTGGTGTCGCGCAACGCGAAACTGTCCCCGATTCCGTGGTGCGGGCAGCGGACCAAATCGAACTGGTGGATATGAGCCCCGAGGCGTTGAGGCGGCGGATGGCTCACGGCAACATTTACCCGGCTGGCCGAATCGATGCCGCACTGGGCAACTATTTCCGGCCCGGCAACTTGGGTGCGTTGCGAGAGCTGGCGTTGTTGTGGGCGGCCGACCGCGTGGAAGACGCTCTGGTGGATTACCGCAGTCGGCAAGGCATCACCGATGTGTGGGAAACCCGAGAACGAATTGTGGTGGCGCTGTCTGGGGAGTCGGGCGGAGATGTATTGATTCGCCGGGCCTCCAGAGTGGCTGCGAAGTCTCGGTCCGAATTGATTGGTGTGTACGTGCGTTCAGGTGATGGGCTGCGTGGCGGTGGCTCCGAGACCGAGTTGGCCCGGCAACAAAAATTGATCGCTGAAGTGGGGGGCACCTACGTCGAAGTCATTGCCGACAACGTCGGACGGGCCTTGGCCGATGTGGCGCGCTCGCGAGGCGCCACCCAGTTGGTGTTGGGTTCTAGTCACCGCTCTCGCCTGACTGACTTGTTGCTCGGTTCGGTCATTCGCGACACGACGCGTCGTGCCGGCGGGATTGATATTCACATCATTGCTACCGACGATCACCAACGTGGTGTCAGCCTGCCCAAGCGTCGACGCTGGCGCAACCCGCTGTCGCTGCGCCGCCAGCTGCTTGGCTGGGCCATAGCGCTCATTGGCCTCCCGCTGATGACGGCCGTTTTGGTCGCCACCGCGTCATTTGCATTGGCAACTGACTTATTGGTGTGCCTGCTTGTGGTCGTCGTGGCCGGGGCCGTTGGTGGTCTTTCTGTCGGGTTGGGGGGCGCGGTATTCGGCTCGTTGTTGATTAACTACTACCGCGTGCCGCCTACTCACACGTTCACGATTAGCGAACGCGAAAATCTCATTGCGTTGGTGGTGTTCGTGGCAGTGGCGGGCACGGTATCCACCTATGTCAATGTGGCGGCGTTCCGCGCCGCTCAGGCCCGTCGGGCACGAGCCGAGGCCGAAGCGCTGGCCCGGTCCGTCGGCACGCTGGCGCTAGAATCAAACCCGATCCCTGCCTTGCTGAATCAGTTGCTGACTGTATTTGACTGCCAATCCGTCGAGCTGCGAAGTAAGCATGACGATGTGTGGATTTCTGAAGCGCGTGCCGCCGTCGACGGGGTAGATCCTGTTGACGCTGGGCCCAAGCCGTTGGAGGTGACAGTGATTGATGTCGGCGAGCGCGCTCAACTCATTTTGACCGGTCCGCGATTTGGGCTTGATGATCGGCTGACACTTCGTTCGCATGCCGATCAGCTCGCCGTTGCGTTGAGGGATAAAGCACTTCGTGGTGACGCGGCCAAGGCCGCTATTGCCCGAGAGGCTGATGAAGTGCGCACGGCTCTGCTGCAGGCGGTGTCCCACGACCTGCGCACGCCACTGGCGGGTATCAAAGCGTCGGTAACCAGTCTGCTGTCGCCAGACGTTGATTGGCCAGAGGATCAGCGGGTTGAGTTTCTCGAAACTGTCGACGCTGAAACTGACCGCCTCACTCGATTGGTAGGCAACCTGTTGGACATGAGCCGATTGCAAGCCGGGGTGATCGCCACCCAAGTCGGCACCGTCCTTGTCGACGACGTGGTGGCCAATGCGCTCGCCAGTATGAGTTGCTCGACAACGGCCGTCGAGGTGTCGATACCTGATGAAGCATTGCTGGTATTGGCTGATGCCGAACTCCTCGAACGGGCCGTTGCGAACGTTTTGAGTAACGCCATTGCCTGGTCGCCGCCGGATGCGCCAATCGTGATTGACGCGGTGCACCACGGCGATCGGATTCATCTTCGGGTTCTCGACAGTGGCCCAGGTATTGCTCAATCCCAACGTTCGGATGCGACACGGCCATTCCAGCAACTGGGCGATCGAGGATCATCAGTGTCAGGGGTCGGGTTGGGGCTTGCGGTTGCCACGGGATTTGTGACTGCTATGGGTGGTCTGTTGACGCTTGGCGATTCGCCAACCCAGGGCTTGGCCGTCACGTTCGATCTCCCGTCGGCGGTGGCAATCGATGACCCTCGATCGCACGGGTGTGAGTGAGTGGCGATGAACCGGGTCAGCAGAGTCTTGGTGGTCGACGACGAGCCGGCCATCCGCCGAGCGCTATCGGTCAACTTGGTTGCTCGTGGCTATTTGGCTGATTTGGCGAGCACGGGAGCCCAAGCACTTGCGCTGGCGGCCGCCAATCATCCCGATATCGTTATTCTGGATCTGGGGTTGCCCGATCTCGACGGTATCGATGTCATCCACGGTCTTCGGGGTTGGTCGGCTGTACCGATTTTGGTGTTGTCGGCACGCGACAACGAACAGCAAAAGGTCGAGGCCCTTGACGCCGGTGCCGATGACTATCTGACGAAACCATTTGGCATGGATGAGTTGTTTGCTCGCCTTCGCTCCGCATTGCGCCGCCAAAAACCCATCGAGGAATCAGCCGTAGTCGCAACCGCAGACTTCACTTTGGATTTGGCCAATCGCTCAGCCGTCCGGGCTGACGGCCGGGACTGTCGACTGACGCCGACGGAGTGGCAAGTGGTGGAAGTCCTCGTTCGAAATCCTGGCCGCTT
>JAYWAI010000409.1:0-3624 GCA_043782545.1 Acidimicrobiia bacterium | reverse complement strand
GACCCCTTCGTCGTTGGCGCGAACGCCCAAGCACTGTCGGCAGTGACAGACACTCCGACCCAAATCCACTGCCCGTCGAGCAGAACACTGGCGTCGATTGGAGCATCCGCAAAGGCCTCCGGAATCGTGGTACAGGCCGTGGCCGAGTTGTGAGTGACACATACGTCTTGCCCAATGCGGCCAGTTGGCTGGCGGTACACAGCGACGTCATACAACCCAAAGGAAGAAACAATCAGCGGTTGCAAGTCTCGCTCAAATCCTTTGAGTTTGCCTTGGACGGAATACCACTCGTCGGCGGAGACCAGCTTGAGATTCCGAGCAATGTCGACTGCTTTCACGGACGTGGCGCCACGCATCAGAATCGAAATTTGCGTGCCCGGAACCACGTACCAATCGATGCCATCGAGCGGCGTGCCCGTGTCGTCTTGGGGAATTCGGCGAGCCATGCCTTGGCCAAGATCCACAATCGGCTCACCGAATGGTCTGGGGACGCTTCCATCCAACCTGGCAGGAAACAGTTCGTAAATGTCAATTGTGGCGACGACACCGGAATTGGATTCCACCGCCATCGAGACCTGTCGAAGTTTTGGCTTGGCCACGCTAGGTTCAGCAATGAGATAGTCCTTAACCGCCACGAAGCCGTTCGCCGCCCCGCTGTCATAACCTGCACTCGGAATGTCGATCACCTGATGCGGAATATTCCCAGGCAGACGTGATTCCATAGCGTTCACGAATGCCAGGATGTCATCCCGAGTGGCGTTGTCAGACGAGACGTCGAATTTGCCTGTTTCAGTCTCCCAAGTGAGGTACCCGCCAATAGTCGGCGGCTTGGCCACCCATGTGCCTGGCCACCCGCGTACCGAAACGGCTTCGGATACAACAGCCGGTGGGCTCCCGAGCCCGCCATCGGTCGCTGTTTTGGGGTAAACCGAATAGTCACGTATAAGCATCAAGATGTCGGCCGCGGGCGACGTTCGATGGAAGGCTTGCGCCTCAATGCCGACCCGGTTTTCCATACCTATCGTCTCGGTTTCGGTCATGGATGCCACTCGCCAGCCGGCTGGCAAATTGGTCGGCAGCGCGTACTGAATTGGTGCGGGATTGGGATGGTGATCACCGCCGGAAACGATCGGCGTCAATGTGGTCGGCACCATGACCTGAGTTGTTGCCGACGTCGGCACAACACCTGTGCTCTGGGTCACCGTCGTTGACGTGGCGGACTGCCGAGACACGGGGGCTTTGGGTCGAGTCCAAACAAACACGCCTGCGACAAGTGCGCAAGCCGCCACAAAAACCATACCGGCCAGCGGAGCGCGATGCCGGTGTGGAGGTTCGTGCAACGTGATCACCATCAGATCCGACAGCGCCGGTGTGCGAGGCACGGCCGCCACAATTGAGCCAACAAATTTGTGGATCTCTGGGTCGTCGATATTTGTCACTTCAATAAATCCTTAAGTCGGGAGCGAGCTGCCGAAAGTTCTCGCTCACAGGTGCGTAGAGGGATGCCCACGGCGACGGCCACCTCCGCCAACGGGAGGTCGTCCCAATAGCTGAGGTAGACGACCGCTCGTTGTTGCACCGATAGTTTCCGCAAAGCCTCCACAACTTCTGAGTGAAGCTGGTGCGGTTCGTAACCGTCAGGCCGAACAGCCTTGATCTCGCGTGCCAGACGCCGTTGCGTGGATCGGTGACTGGCCCGAGCCTCGTTGAGTACCGCTCGGAACGCATACGCACGTTGGTGCTCGGCCGCCTGAAACCCCGCCGATGGCAGCAATTTGAGAATGACATTTGCGAACAGGTCCTCTGATCCGCTCGGTCCAACCAACGCCGTGGCGAACCGCAGCAGCTCATCCGCGTGGTGGCGGTAGAACTCCTCGGCTTTGTCCACAATTACCATCATCGCTTGTATAACGCCACCGAAATTGGTGGCCCGCCAAGTTTTTCGTGCCGTAGTGTGTGGAAATGGCGGGGTCGTTGGAGGTGAGTCACCTTTCGTGGAAACGGCCGGGCGGCTCGATGTTGCTCGACGACGTTTCGTTCGTTGTGGGCGATGGCCAAAAGGTCGCCATCGTGGGCGACAACGGCGTCGGCAAAAGCACCGTCATGCGCCTCATTGGCGGCGACGAAACCGGAGCCACGGGAACCATCCGAGTCGACGGGCGGCTGGGTATTATGCGCCAGCTAGTGGGCTCAGCTCAGGATGAGACCACTCTGCGACAATTTTTCGTATCGCTTGCGACGGTGACTTTGCGCGAAACCGACGCCAAAATCCATCGGCTCGAGATTGCCGTGACTGCCGACGCGAGCGACCGAAATGGTGTGCGATATGCCGCGGCGCTGGCGGCATGGGGTGAACTCGGCGGCTACGCACTCGAAGTGTTGTGGGACACCGTCACGACCGTCGTATTGGCGCTCCCGTTCGCGTCGGTCGGCGAGCGACGACTCGCGACATTTTCTGGAGGCGAACAGAAACGACTCGCACTGGAAATCTTGTTGCGTGGCGACGACGACATTTTGATGCTGGACGAGCCCGACAACTTCCTCGATATTCCTGGCAAACGTTGGCTCGAAGAGCAACTTCAATCGACGCGTAAAACCGTGCTGTTCGTGTCACACGATCGCGAATTACTCGCCGCAGGGGCCACAAAAATCGTCACGCTCGAAGGGCGAGGTGCCTGGACGCACGGCGACTCGTTCACCACCTGGCGCGCCGCCCGAGATGCCAGAGCGCAACGACTCGACGACGAACACCGTCGATGGGCCGACGAACGCGACCGCCTCTTCCAAATGATGCGAGAAATGAAGCGACGCGCCGCACTCAATGACTCCAACGCTTCCCGCGCCCGGGCCATGGAAACACGCCTCCGCCATTTTGACGATCAGGGCCCGCCACCTGAAAAGGCGAAAGACCAGAAAATCACCATGCGACTCGGTGGCTCACGGTCAGGCAAGCGGGCCGTGATCATCCAACAACTTTCACTCGACGGGCTCACGTACCCGTTCGACGCCGAGGTCATGTACAGCGAGCGCATTGGCGTACTGGGCCGCAACGGCACCGGCAAGAGTCATTTCATGCGTCTGCTGAGCGGTGACACCGTGGCGCACGAAGGCTCATGGCGGCTCGGTGCCAGTGTTGTGGTGGGCTATTTCAACCAGACTCACGACCACCCCGAACTGCGGGGCCGCACACTCTTGGCGATCCTGCAAGCGCGTGACCTTGAGCGTGGCGCGGCTATGGGTCGGCTCAAGCGGTACGAGATTCACGGCTGCTCCGAGCAACCGTGGGAAACGCTATCGGGCGGACAACAGGCACGATTTCAGATCCTGCTGCTTGAGCTTGCGGGGGCAAACTTGTTGCTGCTCGATGAACCAACCGACAACTTGGATTTGGCTTCCGCCGAAGCGCTCGAGGATGCTCTCGGCCAGTTTGATGGCACCGTGTTAGCGGTCACCCACGATCGCTGGTTCCTACGCGGCTTCGACCGATTCTTGGTTTTTGATCAGGACGGAAATGTCACCGAGGAACTCGAGCCCGACACAGCGTGGGCTTAGCCGCCACTATCGAGGTCCTTGTCGTTCTTACTTTCGCCAATACCGCAATCGCAGGCCATGCCGCTGACTTCA
>JAYWAI010000408.1:0-3642 GCA_043782545.1 Acidimicrobiia bacterium | reverse complement strand
ATCAGATTGTTGAAGTGATGGATATCGGGCGTGCGGGTGTAGCCAATGAATCCGGGGTTGCGGGTGAAGGTGGCGAAAAGGCCCGACTTGGTTTTGGCCGATGGCGCGAGGCGATCGGCCTCGACGGCCAGCAGCGTGGCCACATCCTGTTGGCTGTCGCGCAACACGATCGAACCGTTCACGAGGCTTTCGATTTGGGCAGAACGGTTCGCGGCAGCGGCTTCTTCGGCGGCCTTTTGCGCGGCCGCTTTTTGGGTGTTGGCCTCGGTAGAGCGATTGTCGGCGAGCGCAGCGGAAGCGTTGGCCTTCTTGGCTTGGTTGTCGGCCCGCCGTCCTTGGGCCGCAGCGAATGCGCTGGTGGCGAGCGCCACGAGCAGTAACACGCCGACCCCGACTAACGAGCGCCGGAGGCGTCGATTTTGGAGCGCTTGAGTTTGGTTGCGTTCGCGAATGAGTTCGAATTCGCGGGCCTTGAAAGCGTTGGAATTTTCGAGAAATTGTGACTCCGTAGTCGTGAGCGATTCGGCGCGAGTTTCGGCCAGTTCGCTCGACAATGCCAAGCGAGAGCCGCGATATAGGTCGGCGTCGTTTCGACCCGTGGCATCCCACGCGGAGGCGGCAACCGCCAGTCCGCGGAGCTCGCGCACCCAGGCTCGATCGCCGTCTAACCAACGTTGCAAACGAGGCCATGCACTCAACAATGATTCGTGGGCCACCTCAACGGTTGGCTCTCTCGAGTCCTTGTCACGATCAAGCGTCAACAGCCGACGTTGGGCAAAGGCATCGATGACCGCATCGGGGATTGAGGTAAGTTCGCTCCGCAGCGCCCGGCGACGGGTATCCCTAGCGCCGTCTCCGGCGATGACCAACCGAGAAAACAAGTTGCGGACATCATCGTTTTTGCTGGTGTCGAAACTGGCGTAGAGGGCTTCGGCCTGCACCGCGATGGCGCCCGAAAGCCCGCCGATTTGGTCGTAGTCGGCGGTGGTAATCGTTGATCCGGTTCGATGTTCGAAACACTCGGCGAGCGCGAACTGCAACAGTGGCAGCGGCCCGGGTTGATCGATGGCTTCCGCCACGATTCTGGCCGCGAGGCCTGCCTCGAACCGGACGCCGATACGTTCTGCAGGCTTGATGATTGCGTCAGTCAATTCTGCGGCCGTCAGTGGCATGATGCCGTACGAACTACGTGCCACCAACGTGCCAATGGACTGATCGCGCAGTGGGCGATCGAGCCAGTCCGCTCGTAGTGTGGCGATGACTTTTGTGGGAGTCGTGAGGCAGACGTCAGCGAGTGCGGCGGTAAATGACTCGCGCACGAACGAATCAGACGACGTCCACAATTCCTCAAACTGATCGATGACGACTACGACTTGTCCACCGTTGCCGGCGGCTAGGAGTGCATTCGCCACACCGCCAGGTGATTTCAAGGCATCCAGATTCGCCAGCGCCGCGTCGCCCGTGGCCAACACCTCCAACAGTGTCTGGGCCATGGACTCAAACGGTTCTGCACCGGGAGTCAGGGTGACTACGAGGGTGCCGTTCGATTGCATTCGAGGCACAAGACCCGCTAACACTACCGATGACTTTCCGCTGCCTGATGCACCCAGAATCGCCGTAAAGGGGCGAGCTTCGATGACGCAAGCGAGTTCGTCGACCAGGTCTTCCCGGCCGAAAAAGTCGGCGGCGTCGGCGCCCTCGAAGTGTCGCAAACCCTTATACGGGTTGGTGACTAGCGCCGTCGGTGTCACTGATGTGTCGCTCGCATGTGATGGCTGCGCGCCGGGCTGTAAGTCCCGTCGACCCGGGTCCGTATCTACAATTTTAATTCGTGTTATCGCGTCGTGCCACGCGCCGACGAAGTCGACGATTGAATCAAATCGGTCGCCAGGGTGCAGCGCTACAGCGCGTCGGAGAACGTCATCAAGTCGTCCCAGAATCGGTACGGAACCTGACACCGGAGCCGACATATGTCCCAAAAGTTTTGCGCTCACGACATCAGCTTGGGTGGTGCCGTCAAACGGTGTGCGGCCGGTGAGTAACTCCCAGAGCGTCACGGCAAATGAGTATTGGTCAGATCGTTCGTCGAGCGGCTCGCCTCGAAGCTGTTCGGGGCTGGCGTACATTGGCGAACCGAGGAAGAGTTCCGTCGACGTGGTGATTTGTGCAGCAATGCCGAAGTCGGTGAGGTACGCGTCGAGGTCGTCGTCGAGCAAAATATTGGTCGGTTTGATGTCGCGATGTATGACGCCGCGACGGTGCGCGGTGCGAAGGGCACCACCTAATTGGTCGATCATGCGGGTCGCCTGCTCAAGCGACACGGGGCCGTGGTCCGCCAATCGCTGCTCGGCATTGCCCCCATTCAAGAGGCGAAATACCAAATAGGCGTTGCCCGGCTCGCGCCAGTAGTCATACAGGGGCACGATGTGCGGATGCTCGAGCCGAGCGACGAGCTGAGCTTCGTGTTCGAAACGACGGATGAATTCCCGATTGTCCGCCCATTCGGCGTTGATCGCCTTTATTGCCACGGTTCGGTCGAGACTGGGTTGTGTCGCTCGATATACCGTGCCATAGGTGCCGTGGCCAATGACTTCGCTGATCACGTAACCACGCAAAGCGCGGGTCGGCGTTGTGGTATCGATGGATGCCCCACTCGCTATGTGGCTATCGAGCGCCACGAGCGCAGGAGAAGGGTCGAGCCCGGTGAGATCAATTAGCGATTCGCGATAGCTCTGAAATATTCGTAACGCCTCTGCGGTGCGGCCGGTGGCGTGGAGACCGGTCATGAGACGTTCGACGAACGCAGCGTGCAGGGGATGAGCGGCGACAAGTGATTGCGCCTCGATGACACCGCGACTATCCCACCCATTTGTCGATACGGCGTCGAGTCGGTTTGCGAGAGCGATGAGGCGCAGTTCGTCGAGTTTGGCTGTCGTGGATCGGGACCAAAATTGATCATTGAATTCGCCGAATACCGGCCCCCGCCATAACTCGAGTGCTTCGGTCAAGGTGTCGTAGGCAAGGTCCGGGGGCTGAGATCGAGCGGAAGCCACGAGGTGTTCGAAGCGGTGCGCGTCGACGGTAAATCGCGACAGATCGATGGTGTAGCCAGCGTCATTGGTGCCGATGACCTCGTTGCCAATGGCGGTGCGCAATCGCGATATATACGAGATAGCACTTCGCCGAGCGTTGTCTGGCGCGTTGTCGTATGGCCACAGCACCTCGATGAGCCGATCGAACGTTAGGACGTGATTCGGATCACTCAGCAGCGCGCCAAGAATGCGGCGTTGTTGTGGCCCGCCGAGAGGTACACGGCCCGAGTCGTCGATCGCCTCGACTGGGCCCAATATTTTGAACTCCACGGCCGGATAGTAGGCCGAATCGGGCTGCAGATGGGCTGCAAAATCCTCCGCGGGGGGTCAAGGGCCGGGTGGATCTTCTCCGGCTTTGAGCCAAAGCCGACAGCGCCCGAATGTCGCGACGTCGCCAACAGCCAACACAGTGGGTATCAACATGGGTTGGCCGTTGAACATGGTGCCGTTTGTTGTGTGGAGATCGGTAACGGTCACGATGACGTTGTCGACGTCCAGGCGAAGATGACGCCGAGAAATGAAACTGTCGGCGATGAGTAGGCCGTCGCAG